>JACCZH010000230.1 GCA_013696045.1 Chloroflexia bacterium | reverse complement strand
TGCCATCCGGCGGGACCGGTTGATACCCGGCTACGCGGTATCCTGTTCGAGGGTTCAAGCGGGTCGATTACCCACAGCACTGTAACCGGAGTCAACCAGGGCGCCAGCGGATGCCAAGAAGGTAACGCGATAGAGGTGCGTAACGCGCCATTCGACGGCACTCACCCGAACACTCAGACGGTAACGATCGAGCACAACGGTGTGTTCAATTATCAAAAGGCCGGCATCCTGGCCAATGGCGACGTCGCGGTCACGATCCGTCACAACACGGTCGGCGTGAGCGCGACTCAGGCAAACCTCACGGCAAATAGCGTCCAGCTCGGCTTCGAGGCGCAGGGATCCGTAACGCACAATCAGATCGACGGCAACTCGTGGTGCTGTGCCAGCGCGGCCGCGACAGCCATTCTCATCTTCGACGCTCACGGAGTGAACGTCAGCCAGAACAACGTCGGCGGCAATGCTGATGTCGGCATCTATATCCTGGCAGACAACGTAACTGTCAATAACAATCGAGTTTTCGAAGCTGGACCAGACGGCTTCTATGACATCGGCATTGGCAACTACGGTAATAACAACGCCGTCACCAATAACAAGGTCCGAGGATACGACACCGCCTATGATGGTGTAACCGGCGGCAAGAACAAAACAATCCCCGGGTCGCAACAGGGCGACCCTGCCTTTTAGCACACGTCACTCGTTCGCAAAATGGGCCCGCCAGGATGACATCCTGGCGGGCCCATTTGAAGAACTAGCCTTCGCGTGGCCTGTGGAATCAGTACCACCCGGCAAACCGATCAACACAAATTACAACCATCCTTCCCTGGAGCGGGTATTCATAGAACCGGCCAGGTTGTGTTTGGTCATACTTCTGCTATCATGGCGAAAATCCTGATGCGAGAGGAGGCCGGTGGTGAATGGCGTCCACGATATGGGTGGCACGCATGGTTTCGGACCAGTCCAGCGAGAAGAGAATGAGCCAACCTTTCACGCCGATTGGGAGGCCCGAGTCCTCGCCATGAACAGGCTGAGCCGGGCCCATGGCTACTTCAATATCGATGAGTTCCGTTTCGGGATCGAGAGTATGCAGCCCGCGCATTACCTGCGCTCCACATACTATGAGCGCTGGCTCGCGACGGTGGAGTACAACCTGATCGAGAAGGGCCTCCTGACAAGCGACGAACTGGATGCCAGGACGGAGCTCTTGAGAAGTCAGCCTGAGACCGGGTTACCCCAGCACATTTCAGCCGAACCAGCGCCACAGATAGCGCGAGACACTCCCGAAACTCCGGCAGCGCCGCTCCAGCCACGCTTTGCGGTGGGCGATCCGGTGCTGGCACGAAATGTTCACCCAACCGGCCACACTCGCATGCCACGCTACATCCGTGGCAAGCGCGGTGTGATTCATCTCCTGCATGGGCCGGCAATCTTTCCTGATACCAACGCACTCGGCCTCGGCGAGAATCCACAGAATCTCTACAATGTCCGTTTCGACGGGCGCGAATTGTGGGGCGATTCTGCCGAGCCGGGCCAGGTGCTGTATATCGACCTCTGGGAGAGCTACCTCGAACCGGTCCAGTCCTGAGCCCAATTTCACTCGTCAGGAAGGATGCCACCGATGAATAAGTACGATCCCGAGCAGGAACCGTATGTCGCGTTGCGCACCAAGGCGCTGGAGTCTCTGTTGGTCGAGAAGGGTTTACTGTCGTCCGAAGCCATCGATGAACTGATCAGCGAGTTTGAGCAGGACATCGGCCCGCTCAACGGCGCAAGAGTGGTGGCAAGAGCCTGGACTGATCCCGGATTCAAGCAGCGGCTGCTGCAAGATGGCGGGACGGCGATTGCCGAGCTCGGCCTCCCAGGCGACACGCCGCTTGTCGTCATCGAGAACACTCCGGCGGACCACAACATGGTCGTCTGCACGCTCTGCTCGTGCTACCCCTGGGCGGTGCTTGGACTTCCGCCCACCTGGTACAAAGATTTCGCCTATCGTTCCCGCGCCGTAATCGAGCCGAGAGCGGTGCTACGCGAATTCGGTCTGGAGCTGGATGACGAGGTTACCGTTCATGTCTGGGACAGCAGCTCGGAACAACGCTATATGGTACTCCCCGAGCGGCCGGCCGGAACCGACGGCATGACCGAGGAAGAGCTGGCCAGACTCGTCACTCGCGACGCCATGATCGGAGTCGCGACAGTGAATTCTCCGGCGGCGGAAGGTGTTGCCGCGGGCTAACCGGCGAAGGAGAAGCGACGATGACCGATCAGCGCATCGAAGACCTCGGTGACGACATGTCCGTGCCGCGCAAGAATGGCGAGCTCGTCTTCGACGCCCCCTGGGAAGGGCGTATTTTCGGACTGGCGGTTACATTGAACGATCGTGGCGTGTATGACTGGGACGCCTTCCGCGACCGGCTGGTGTCCGAGATCGCCGCGGCCGAAGAACACGAAGACGGATCGAGCTACTACGAGCGTTGGCTGGCGTCGTTCGAGCGTCTACTGCTGGAGACCGGCGTGATCACCTCCGAAGAGCTCGACGCCCGCACCGCCGAACATGTCACCGGAGTCTGGGATCCACACGAGCACTACGAAACCACGTCCGACGCGACGGCTGCCATCACCCGCTCGGAGCATACGTCCAAAACGCGCAACATTGTCTGGAGGGCCGACGGCGAGCCAATTAACGTCTTCCGCCGTCCGGGGCAGCTCTTCGTCTGCGCGACCGGCTGCTGCTGCGGGCACACCGAGCGCGGCCACGCGGCGGTTCCGACCGAGCTCTACCACACCGAGTGGGCACGGCGGCGCATCCGCCACAAGGTCCACCTCTCGCTGGG
>JACCZH010000227.1 GCA_013696045.1 Chloroflexia bacterium | reverse complement strand
GGAGAGCTATTTTAGTCCCACCGGGATTGTCTACTACGCGATCCTGGTGATCGACTACACCGAGATCCCGGCACTCTTTAGCGTCTCATTGATTTATCTCAACGAGCTGCGGAAAGGCTTTGGCTGGAAGCCGATAGTCTTTCTTGTGTTCTTGAACTCGCAGTGGCTGCATATCTTCTGGATCACCGACGAGTTTGTTGTCACAGCGTTTGAAGGAGGGTCTGCTGGGACCAGCTTGCCGGCCTGGCTGGCATGGGTGGCAATTCTGATTGACTACTTGGAGCTGCCTGTAATTTACGACACGTTGAGGCGACTCGCGATTTCAGTCCGCGCCCAGCGAGTCGGCCAGTTCCTGCGTGAAGATCTGGCCGACTGAGGCCGAACGATGATTAGGTTTGCGCGCGCGACGCGGCTTGCTTGCGGACCCGGTTGCGTTCGTCATGTGTCAACAGCCGCTTGCGGAGTCGCAGGTGCAGGGGAGTGACTTCCAGCAACTCATCGTCCGACAGGAAGTCGAGCGACTGCTCCAAGCTGAGAATAGTAGGCGGAGTGAGTTTCTCGGAAGAGTCCGCGGATGACGCTCGCATGTTGGTGAGCTTTTTGGCGCGGCAGATGTTGATCGGAAGGTCTTCCTGGCGTGGCTGCTGACCAACGATCATGCCCTCGTAGACTTCGGTGCCGGGAGCGACGAAGGTCGTGCCGCGCACCTGGGAGTTTGCGATACCGTGGGTTAACGCTGTGCCGCCTTCAGAAGCCACCAGCGCGCCGGTCCGGTTTGAAACGATGTCACCCTGCCATGGCTCGTAGCCGGTAAGCATCGACGCCATCGAGCCGTTGCCCTTGGTGCCTGTCAGAAACGCATTTCGAAGACCAATGAGACCGCGTGTCGGAATCGAGAACTCGAGCCGGACATGGCCCCGACCATCATTGACCATATCGAGCATACGTGCCCGGCGGTTACCAACAAGCTCCGTAACCGCGCCGACGAACTCTTCAATCGTGTCGATCACGAGATGCTCGACCGGCTCTACAACCTCACCGTCAACCACCTTGGTAATAACCTCGGGGCGCGACACCTGAAATTCATAACCCTCACGGCGCATTGTGTCGATAAGGATAGACAGATGCAATTCGCCGCGTCCTGAAACCGAAAACACGTCGGCCTGATCTGTAGCCGCCACTCTCAGCGAATAGTTCGTCTCCAGCTCACGGAAGAGCCGTTCGCGCAGTTGACGTGAGGTGGAATATTCTCCCTCGCGTCCCGCAAGGGGCGAGGTGTTGACACCAAAGGTGAGCTTGAGCGTTGGTTCCTGGATAGCGATGGCTGGCAAGACGTCAGGATGTGCTGGATCGGTGATCGTCGCGCCGATTTTCGCGTCAGGGAAGCCCGTTAGCGCAATGATGTCGCCCGCGACGGCAGTCTCGACGGTCTTGCGTGAAAGCCCCTCGAATGTGTTGATCGAGGACACTTTCTGGGTAATGATCTCGCCGTTGGCGTCAACGTGGGCAAGCATATCTCCCACACTGAGGTAGCCGCGCTTGATGCGCCCGATCGCGATCCTCCCACGATGGGGGTCGAACCCGAGCGACGCGATCTGAACCTGGAACGGGCCGTCCGGATCAACGTCCGGCTTCGGCACAACCTGCAAGATCATGTCGAGCAACGGTCGCAGATCGTCGGCGAGGCCGTCTGACGTCAGGCCGGCGCGTCCCTCACGGGCGATCGTGTATACAACGGGAAAGTCGAGCTGGTCCGGTTCGGTGGCGAGGTCAAGAAAGAGATCCTGGGTTCGCGACACGACCACATCTGGTTGGGCGATCGGCCGGTCAACCTTATTGACTACAACGATCGGCTTGAGGCCGAGGGCAAGAGCCTGACCAAGCACGGCGCGGGTTTGTGGCATGGGGCCTTCGACCGCGTCCACCAGCAGCAGACAGCCGTCCGCCATGTTGAGAACGCGCTCAACCTCACCACCAAAATCGGCGTGACCGGGAGTGTCAATGATGTTGATTTTGACGCCGGCATAAACAATGGCGGCGTTCTTGGAGAGAATCGTAATTCCCCGCTCGCGCTCGAGATCGGAAGCGTCCATAATCAACTCACCGGCGGCGTCCGGATCGCGGAAGATATTGGCTTGCTTGAGAAGCCCATCCACCAGGGTTGTTTTGCCATGGTCAACATGGGCGATAATAGCGATGTTCCGCAATTCGGCCTGTTGGACCGGTGTGGGCTTGATACTCACAGTGATTGGGATGCTCCATTCGCAACTGATACTGTGCTGCCCATTCCGCAGACAACACTCGGCCCGTCCTGCGTCGGACGGGCCCTGAACAACGCTAAAGTATACCTTATGTGGGCATCGGGGCACTGATTCAAGAATGGGAGTCCGTTATGGTAGCTGACGGTGCTGAACTTCCCTGCAAACGCTTACCGTCACAATAGTTCGGATTTTTGACATGCGCAGTGACCGAGCAGAGCTTCGCCGTTTGAAATGGATCGCAGTCTTTGTACCGTTAATGTTTCTTTTCGCAATCGAGCTCATCCGGGCGAGAACGTTACCTGGACTATTCGATGCATGGCCTGGAAATCTGCTAATTGCAGGTGTGATCCTCTTGGGGGTCCTATGTTTTGCTGAGACCCTGTTCGGCGTCGTCGGGAGCATACAGCAACGAACCACACGCCAGAATCTTGAACTGCTGGCACTCCACGAGGCGGGGATCGCCATCACTGGCGAGCTTGAGCTGGACCGTGTATTGCAGCAAGTAGTGGACCAGGCCCGCGAGTTGGATGTCGCCCGGTATGGCGCTCTTTCGCTTCTCAGCGACGACGGCGGGATTCAGTCGTTTCTGACATCAGGAATTGCGAAGGAAGAACGGGAAACCCTCGGCCCGATCCCGGTGGGACATGGGTTGCTTCGCGCAGTTATTGATGAGGGGAAAGTCCTGCGCATCCCCGATCTCACGCAAGATCCGCGCTCGTACGGCTTCCCGAAGAACCATCCGCCAATGCATTCGCTGCTTGCAGTACCTATCTTGTCGCAGGACCGAATACTCGGTAGCCTGTATCTCACCGAAAAGGAACACGGCCGAGTATTTGACAATGACGACCAGTTGCGCCTTGAGCGGTTCGCCACTCATGCGGCAATTGCCATCGAGAATGCGAGACTTTATTAGCAGGTGTGGACGCTTGCAGTAACTCAGGAACGTGAGCGTATAGCCCGCGAGATGCACGAGAGCATCGACCAGGTGCTTGGTTACGTGAATACGAAGGCACAGGCCGCTCAAGAGTTACTGCGCGCTGGACAGCCCGAGAAGGCAGAGGAGCAGATCTCCCAACTTTCTGAGGTCGCCCGCGACGCCTATGC
>JACCZH010000201.1 GCA_013696045.1 Chloroflexia bacterium | reverse complement strand
TCAGTATGGGGTGGCCGTGCACCCACCTGTCGACCACAATCCTCCAGCTTGCAACGGGTAGTTAGCTCCAGCCAGGCAGCCCCACGTCACCCACAGGGTACCGTTTACGGCTGCTTCCTTCCGGATCTGACCGGATTCACAGGCCTGCGCCGCGCAGGACCTGACCTTCATCACCACTTATCCGCACAGTCCCACAGGGTTGGGCCTCGAGGGGGACTTCAGCCCCGCTAGAGCGGTTTGCGAGTACAGGGCACCGCTAGCTCCCCGCTTAGCACGACCACCAGGGATTATACCGGCTGACGATTCTTGTGGCCACAATTCAGTGGGCATGTTTGGCCCACACTCGGTACACTTTGGACAATGAAAACGCGACACTTCCGTTCACCCACCACACTCCGTCTCTGCATCCTGACCACCGTCGTTCTACTTCTCACGACGGCATTTCCGTCGTCGGCAACTGCTCAGACGAATGGCCAGATTAGTGGCGTTGTTACCAACAGGACCACTGGACGGCCGGTGTCTGAAATTGAAATTACGCTCACAGCCTTTCGCACCGAAGGTATCGTCGGTGAGATGACCGCCACCACCGGCGCGGACGGCGCCTACACATTCTCCAACGTAGATACCGCTGACGGTATTGTCTACGCAGCTTCCGTTTCCTACCTCAACGTGCTTTATTCAACCGGCATGATCCGCTTTCTGGAGACAACCGAGCAGACGAGCTCAATTGATGTGTTTGAGACGACCGATGACAGCAGTCTGTTAAGGGTCACTTCGCGTGGCATTGTGCTCTCGGAAATCTCACCAGAATCTGGTGAGGCAATCATGCTTGACATCTACTCGATCGATGTAGAGGGCGATCAGACCTTTGTGGCAGGCGATAACGGACGCTCGATGGAGTTCTCGGTGCCGCGTAACGCCGGGCTGGTTACACCAATGCCGGGTTTCGACTTCGGCACACCAACTATCGAGAACGCCATTGTTTTCGCCACCAGCCCTCTGCGGCCCGGTGGTGGATCCGCAACTCTGTCCTATCCGATTCAGTACACAGGAACTGCGTTCTCCTTTGACACCCGAAACGCTTATCCCACGGAAATCATGCGCATCCTGATCCCCACCGACCTGACGCAGAACGTTGACAGCGTGGGAGTGTCAGCTGCTGGTTTTGAAGATGCCGGCGTCGCGCAGATCGGCGAGCGCCAGTATCACGTGTGGACTGCGTCCTCGATGGAACGCAACTCCAACGTGCGCGTGACGTTTAACTCACTACCCCAAAGCGCGTTTGAGCCAAACCAGCTACGTGTGCTCGAACCTGCTGCACTCGCCGGAGTGGCCCTTGTCCTCGCGACCGCACTCACAGCGTTGGTAATCTGGCGGCGAGACCTCACCGCCCCCGAACTCGCGCACACGGGCTCTATGCCACAAGCAATTATTGAAAGTCGAGAAGAGTTGGTCATCCAGCTCCAGGAGCTCCAGGACGAGCATGATAATGGCCAGATCGATGATGAGCTCTACCTCAGCGAACGGCGCACTCTCCTTGAACGGCTGAGGATCGTCTCACGACAGCTCCGCGATGAGCCAACAGCCGACCCTTCCTAAGAGCGTGCTAGGATGCTCGCGACGGATACACGTATCTTGAAGGAGGCAGTCGATTGCCAGCTCAGCTAGCGCGCAAGATAACCGCAGAAGACATTCATCAGTTCCGGCTTGTGGCCGATCCACAGGTTTCACCGGACGGTCAAAAGGTCGCCTACAGCGTCACGACCATCGAAAAAGAAAAAAACGATTACCGCTCTTCGATCTTTGTGTCGGCTATCGACGGCTCTCATCAACGCCGGTTGACGACCGCCGACGCCAAGGACAGCCGGCCGGTCTGGTCTCCCGATGGCTCGCAGCTCGCTTTCTTGTCGAACCGCTCGGAGAAACCTCAAATATGGATTATCCGAGCCGATGGTGGTGAGGCATGGAAAGCCAGCGACCTCGATGAGGGAATCAACAGCTTCGAATGGTCTCCTGATGGATCATCCTTCGTCGCCGTTTCAAAAAGCATTGAGAAGCACGAAATGGAAAATGACGAGAGTACAGAGGAAGAAAAGAGCGATGTCAAACACATTACCAGGATTCGCTACAAAGCCGACGGAGAAGGGTTCCTGGATTTCAAGCCTAAGCATCTCTGGATAATCCCCGTTGGCGACGGCAAGCCCCGCCAGCTTACACATGCCGACATAAGCGACGGGGATCCCGTCTGGTCGCCCAGCGGCCGGGAAATCGCCTTTGTTACCAATCGTTCCGAGGGTCGTGAATGGAACAGCGTCTCCGAGATTTGGGTCGTTCCGGCCTCAGGTGGTGACGAGCGTCCGGTTATTAGCGGTGACACTGCCGCATTCGGTTCGCCTAGCTGGTCACCCGACGGCTCGAAGATCGCGGTAGTCGGTCACTGGGAGGCGCAAGCTGGCGGTGGTCCCAACCAGAACATCTGGACGGTTCCGGCTGGCGGTGGAGAGGCCACCAATCTAACCGCTGACTATGACCGGTCGATGTCCGATTTCGCTATGAGTGACATCTACACCGGTTCTGCCACCCGGCCAATCTGGACTCCTGACGGTGAATACGTGATGCTCACCGTAAGTGATACAGGATCAACCCAGATCTACTCGGTCCCTTCCAGCGGCGGAGAGCCACACAAGATCACGAGTGGCGACCAACGAGTCTCCGCATTCTCCCTTGGCTCAGACGGTAAAACCGTCGCCTTCATTGCCGGTACTGCAACTGATCCGGGGAACATCTATGTTTCGACCGAAGGCGGTAACAACCCAACCAAAATCACTGCGCTTAACGACGAGTTTCTCAATGGGATCGCACTCTCCGAGCCGGAAGAGTTCTGGGTAGCGTCCCAATCCGATGGCCAGCAGATTCAGTGCTGGGTGATGAAGCCCATTGGCTTCCAGCCGGGAGTCAAGTACCCCATGATCCTGGAGATTCACGGCGGCCCACACGGTATGTACTCGAACTCGTTCATGCACGAATTTCAGCTCATGGCTGCCCGTGGTTATGTCGTTGTCTACACCAACCCACGCGGGTCTCAGGGCTATGGCGAAGCCTTTACACGCTACACCCATATGGCCTGGGGCGAGAAAGACATGCCAGACATTATGGCAGCTGTCGACCATGTCCTGGAACAGGGCTACGTTGACGAGAGTCGTGTGGGGATAACCGGAGGTTCGTACGGCGGTTTCATGACGCTCTGGATGATTGGCCACAGCGACCGCTTCAAGGCCGCCGTCACCCAGCGCTGTGTCTCGAATCTGTATTCCTTCTTCGGAACCAGCGACATCGGTTGGGGGTTCGGAGGCTATAACTTTGGCGGCACGCCGTGGGAGAACCGGGAGACCTTCATGAAGTACTCCCCAATAACCTATGTCAAGGAGATGACTACGCCCCTGCTGATCGTCCATTCCGAGCAGGACTTTCGCTGCCCAATTGAGCAAGGGGAACAGGTCTTCATCTCACTGAAGAAGCTGGGCCGCGAAGTGGAGTTCGTGCGGTTCCCCGACGAAAACCACAACCTCTCGCGCAGCGGACAACCGAAACACCGCATCGAGCGCCTTGAGTACATCATCGGTTGGTTTGACCGGTATATGTAGCTTTTGTGCCGGCAAAGGCCCCTCTCCCGCGCGGGAGAGGGGTTGGAGTGATGGCGTTACGGCATCCGCTCCCGTATCCAGTCGACCAGAAACTCCGCCATCGTATCGCGATAGACAAACCCTCGCTCACGGGTGGCCGGGCGCGAATCGCCAAGAATGCCGTTATCAGTCAACGCGGTCATCCCGTCCCGAAACAGCCTGGTAATTTCCTCATCACCAAACGCGCCGACATAGCCTTCGATTGCGTAGTCCATCTCCACCAGATCTTCATGCGCGGCCAGCACCAATGAAGTCTCCGCCTCGCCGGCGTGCACGCCGGCCTCGGCCGGGGTAATGCCGTCAGAATCGGCGACACCGTTCAGGACGCTCACAAACCCCATCAGGTCAGAGTAGGCATGGAATCGCGCTCCACCAATCGACCCGCCTGTTTCCTGCTCCAACTGCCCCAACGGTCCGAAATTTCCTCCATGGCTGGGAATGAGGAACACTGTCTCAAAGCCATGAGCAGCGAGACTCTCGACGTATTGACGAACCACTTCCTTAAAGCACGCCTCGTCCAGCGTAATTGTTCCCGCAAACTTCATATGATGGGTCGATACGCCGAATGGGATGGTTGGACCACGCAGCATTCCCGGAACCCGCTCGCAGATCGCGTCCACCAGAAATGTGCCCAGTAGTGTGTCGGTCTGGATCGGCAGGTGCGGTCCATGCTGCTCCATGGAGCCGGCCGCTGCAATGACGGTCTTCTGGCCGTTGTCGGTAGCCGCCTTAATCTGCGTCCATGACATCTCCTCGAGCTTCCGGCGCTCGCTCAAACGTCCATCCGCCAACTGCTGGTTCACCATGCTAGCCCTGTCCCCTCTCTGACTCCCGGCGCTGACGCTCGATCAGCTCGCGGCCCTTCTCAAGCAAACGTTCTCCAAACTGAGACTGGTACTGCTTTTGCTCGATCCACTTTTCAAGCATCCTGATGCTGTCGAACTCGTCACCCGCCTGCAGCTCAAGCCGCTGCCGGTTCACTGTCTCACTCTCGACGACAACGCGCGCGATATGAGACGCGCCGGTCGCGGCGATCATCCTGCGGATCTCTAAAGATGACACGCTGGTCTCGAGTCCCTGATCAACCTCGACGTAGCAGCGCACGATTGCATCCTTCAGAAGGTCCGACTGTGCCCGAATCTCCCTCTCGACGACCACCATCGGCATACCACCGGTCGCGTCAATGCGTACCGTGCGAAATGGCCGCGTCTCCAGTTCGACGAACTTCCACTCCGTTGTGCGCTGCCCGCGCTCCCCGGCGCTAATCGTGAGATCAACGAAGCCCTTGGCCTCGCGCTCCTCCCCAAAATCGACGCGCTCAGGACTGCCGGCATAGACGGCCGGGGGCTGGGCAATTATCTGTTGGTGCTTATGAATATGCCCCAGAGCCACATAATCGAACGCAGAGGCACTCATGTCGTCCAACCCGACCGTCAGGTCCTTACCAAGCATGATCGAGCGCTCAAAGCCAAATGTCGCACCCTGAACGCTCAGATGGGCCAGCAAGACCGCCGGGCTATCTGGCGTGATTTCCGGCAAGAGCTCTCCGACGAGCTTGGACACAGTGTCGGCCATTGCTTTCTCGAGGTTATCCTGGGCCATGACACGGAAATGCTCGCTGGCCAGGAACATCGAGCGGGTTACCCACGGGACGGTGACTACCTGAAGAGACCCCGCCCTTGTACAGACGTCGATCAGGTCTATCTCACGGCACACATACACCCCTGGGATCTCCAGCACGCTGTAAATTTCTGTGTGCGTCGCGCGGTTCGTGGAAGCGGGAAGATCGTGGTTGCCAACCAGCAACACGATAGGAATCTTCGCCTCGGAGAGCCTGACAATGCGCCTCGCAAACTCACGTTGCAGCGTGGGACTTGGATCTCGGTTCTTGAAGGCATCGCCAGCGAAGAGGACAGCGTCAACCTGATGCTCGATCGCGTAATCGACGATCCTGTCGAACGCATGCAAAAAGTCAAGAATACGCGTTGAGAGACCCGTCTGGGTATCAAAACTGCCGTAGGTCTCAATGCCGAGATGCAGATCGGCGAAGTGCAGAATCCGCACGAGGCTACCCTATCTTTGCCTGGCGACGCTTCGATCGCATCAGATCCATGCCAATTTCAGCGTCACGCTGCTTCTCGTCAAGCAGTGACTTGAGTCCGTGGCCATATTCTCGCGTATGCAAAATCATCGGCATCGGAATTGCGTGGCCGACAATCAGACATTGCCGCGAGGGCTCCAGGCTGGCAAGCATAGAGCGCATCGCCGAGCGGTCCCCCGTCCCCGCCAGGACCGCGCCAATGTCGGACTCGTCCGCCAGCAAGCCACTAATCCGGGTTCCAAGCTGTGAAAGCACTTCGCTGTCAATGCCACTTGGACGTTGATCTACAACGAGCAGAGAGACGCCGAACTTCCGCATCTCCCTTGCAATCGTGCCAAAGATTGACTGCTTGGCCGCTGTCGGGTTGAGAAATTTATGCGCTTCTTCCAGGACCACGACAAGAGGGCGTCCCGCACCGTACTTGCCGTTGCCGGATGCCTTCGTCGCCCGCTCGATGTACTCCTCATGAATTCGGCGAGTCAGGATGTTGGCCACGAGCATGTAGTCACGTAAACGTGAGTGGGAGCCAAACTGGATGATGACGTGTCTTCCGCCGAGCAGGTGCTGGAGGATGTCCTCAATCGTGCTCGATGAGGCTGCGGGACGGACATAGTCGCACTTCTCGAGGTACAGAAGCTTCCGCTTGAGAGCATCCACCGCTCCCTGATGCGCGCCGCTGTGAGCGCAGAACTCCTGGGCGGCCGCGCCGTCCATCTCGAGCAGCCGCGAAAGCCATTTGTCACCGTACTGGCGCTCCAGTAGATAGGTCGTGGCTGAGAACGTGTCGCTCAGATCAAGCTCGTCACGTAAGAGCTCAATATCCTCCGGCTGGATCTGGTTCATACCGATCTGAAGGTGATAAGCCGTCGTGCTCTTCGTGCCTAGGCTAAACACCTTGATCTCGCTTGAACCAAAGAAATCCTTCAACCCGGGAATGTTCGGCTTGTCTGCTTTGGCATTGGCGTACTCATCATGCATGTCAAAGATCAGCGACGAGGCCAGGTTGCTCCGGATCAGGCCAAAAAGCACCAGCCGTGTGAGAACACTCTTCCCGGTGCCGGTTTGGCCGAAGATTCCATTGGAGCGCTCGATCAGCTTCACGAGGTCAATTGGAACCATCACGCCGTCCATGGCAATTGGAGATCCGAGCGAAAAACGTTCGCGTGACTCCTGACCGAACACGTGGTCGAAATCCTGCTCGCGCGCCTTGCGCAAGACGGTGAAATGGCCAGGTATTGTCCTGACAGCCTTTGCCTGCGGGTCGCCTGCAAGGTTTGCACTATCTTCGAGGACCAGGCTAGGGCGCACGATGGCGGCGCTATACGTGTGGATACCCTGAAGCGCACGGCGGACGAAGGACGATCCAATGGGCGGATCGGCTACTACTCCGGGATCGGTAGCCCGCAGTTGGAGATCGTTCACCAGGCTAAAATAACGGTTGCGGTCGCCTTCCAGCACAACGAAGGAGCCAACTTGTAACTCTTCTGCTGAATCCGTGCTAAGGCGCACTGTCAGTCCCGCACTGAAGCTGCCTTCAGTGACGACTCCAAGTTGATCATGCTTGTTCTCGTTAGGCATCTGCTATCCAGTTTAATCCGGGTGTACCGCTAATCGCCGATTGTAACACCGCGACCGGACGCACCTTCTTTTCGGGCGGTATCATTCCGGAGACAATAGCAGCCCGTTGGAACCCTGTCGAAGGAGACGACCATCGTCGACACCAAGCCAATCGACGCCGCTTCCGCATTAGGTCAATTGATCAGACAACCCGTCACCCCTGACCGGGCGGCCCTGGAGTCGCTTGCGACGCGATTTGGACGCTACGCAGTCCAGGCAGGGCTACCTTTTCGGGAAGCAGTGCAACTCGTCGAAAAGTCGACCAACGTGCCGCTGAACGACATCCAACCCGACATCCTCGGATGGATCGTCAAGGGCTATTCGTCTGGACCGGTCGCTGAGTCAGAACATGACGAGCGTCGTCCAGTTGGACGGCTTGCCAGCCAGGTTCTGCGACTCACTGCGCTGCACCATATCAACCGTGCCGCGACCGGAAGTCTTCAACTCGACAAGATGCTCTCCACTGTGGTTCAGGTTGTGGCAGAGGCCGTTGGGAGCAATGCCTGCTCGGTATTTCTGTTTGATAGCTATAGCGACACGCTGGTGCTCCGCGCGACCCACGGTTTAAACCCGGCCGCGGTTGGACGCGTCGTCATCCGCTCGGATGCCGGAATCACTGGTGTGGCCGCCACGACCAGACAGACCCAGATCGCCGTCTCCGCGCGCGAGCACCCGGCCTATTTCACATTTCCAATTGTCGGGGAGGAAGAGTTCGCGTCTCAGGTGTCCGTTCCGATCCTTTTGCGGGATCCAGTGAGACTCGTGGGTGTGCTCAATATCCAGACCTTCGAACCTCAGGAGTTCGCGGCCGACGAAGTGACGTTCCTGGAATCTGCCGGTGCGGAACTTGCTGTCGCCATCGAGAACGCGCGATTATACAGCCAGACAGAATCCGCGCTTCGTCAACGTATCCACGAGCTGGACGTCCTGCAGTCGGTTACCCGATCGATCGCGAGTACGTTGAAACTCGACGACTTGTTACCAATGATCGCGGAATATGCCACCGAGCTCATCGATGGCGACCACAGCTCCATCTATGATTTCGACCCAGAGACAGGACACCTCGTACACGCTTCTTCCTTCAACGTTGAGACCCAGAATGAGCCAACAGAGTTTCCTGCGGATTTCATCCGCACCGTGTGCGAAACGAAAACGGCAATGGAAACCCCTCCAGATAACCGGTCAAACGGGGGGCGCTCCCTGCTTGGCGCGCCGCTGATGACGAGCCGGGGACTCCAGGGCGCCATTTGTGTAAGTGCTCCAGGCGTCCGAGCTCAACGCGAAGACCGCTTATCACTGTTGCAGGCCTTCGCCGATTCCGCCGCGATGGCCCTTGAAAACGCCGAGCTTTACGAGGAAGCCCGTTTAGGCTACTCCACTACGTCGACATTGCTGCAAGAGATGCATCACCGGGTACGCAACAATCTTCAAACGGTTGCTGCGTTACTGTCGATGCAGGCCCGCCACGGTGGGTATGACGAGTGGACGCAGCCTCTCCAGGAGGCCGTAGCGCGGGTGCAATCAATCGCCACCATTCACGATCTCCTGTCGGGTGGCGACCTGACGTCGACGACGATCGCGGCCATCGCGCGCAAGGTGACGGATGAAGCGAGCATCAACGTCGTTCCACCCTACCTCTCGCTTCAGTTCCATGTGGAGCCGAACGAGGTCGGGATTCGCTCGCGTCAAGCGACCATCTTCGCGTTGCTCCTCAACGAGGTGCTAACGAACGCCATTGTCCATGGGATGAAAGGGCGTGAGAACGGATCCATCCAGATCAGTGCCAGTCAGGATGGGGCCATGACTGAAATTCGCGTTGAGGACGACGGCGTGGGTCTTCCCGAGGAATTTGATCTCGCCGCGCAAGAGGGTCTGGGTCTCCGAATTATCTCGACACTCGCGACCTCGGACCTCAGGGGTGGATTCGACCTTGTTCGCCGGCCGGAAGGCGGCACGCGGGCGATCATTCGCTTCCCGTCCGCCAGTGATAATCAAGCAGACTCGGCAGCCGAATAAGCTCGATCCAGCAACGTCATAATGTGAACTACCTCAGTATCCCAACCACGCTGGGAAATTCCAGCGCTCAGCTGCAACATGCAACCGGGATTCGCCGACACGATTGTGTGCGCTCCAGTCGTCGCCGCATTCTTGAGCTTTCGTTCGAGCAGCGACGACGCCATCTCAGGCTGGATCAGATTGTAAATCCCGGCACTTCCGCAGCAAAGCGGCGACTCCGGCATCTCAATCAGGATTAAGCCCGGTATAGCCGCAAGTAGCTCGCGGGGCTGTCGAGATACACGTTGCGCGTGAACAAGGTGGCACGGTTCCTGGTACGTGATGGTTATGCCCAGATGTCCCGGTTGCTCGCGCAGCCCGGCATCCGCCAGGAACTCGGTGACATCCTGCATCTTCTTCACAAAGCGCTCGGCCCGATCGGCATACGCCGGATCGTTGCGCAGCAGATAGTCATACTCTTTCATCGAAGCGCCACATCCGGCGGCGTTTGACAGGACAGCGTCGAACTCAGGGCTGTCAAACGCATCGATATTGCGACGCGCCATCTTGCGTCCCGCCTCAAAGTCGCCTGCGTGCACCGCGAGGGCGCCACAGCAACCCTGATCTGGTGCGACGACGACCTCCCATCCATTGCGGGAGAGGACCCGGGCAGTGGCTCGGTGGATCTCGGCATATGC
>JACCZH010000177.1 GCA_013696045.1 Chloroflexia bacterium | reverse complement strand
ACATATGGGCCGTCACCGGCCGGCCCTGTTTCCGTTCCGCTTCGAAGTACTGTTCGATCTGCTCACGAGGGTTGACGAAGATCTCCGCTGGCACGCCGTTGAACACCTTCTGAACGCGCTGCCGCCACGGTTCACGGTGGACCACCATGATGTCCAGATCGCTGGCCTTACCCGGATTCCCCCGAATGATGGTTCCCGAGACGAGAAGACCTACCCGGCTGAAACCGGTCCCGGATGTACTCCACAGCCTCGCTCAACGCCTGACGGCACGGTTCGTCAAGCGACGGCCAAACGCATCCATCCTGCTTACGTTGCTGCACGTTCAACTCCATATCTCTGGGATAGTATGCAGCAACGCACTCCGCGTACGTGAACATGCTTACAGCGTGGCCGCCCAAATTCCCGTAGAATCGGGTTTTGCGGGTTGCTGTCTAGATCTTCGCTCTCGCAAATTTGACCTGGTATTGAACCGAAAGGACGCCGTATGAGTCATTTTTGGGATCGGTGCGCTTCGAGGTGTCCGCTTAGGATCACGATCTATGCGATCGGCTTCGCCGGACTGCTCGCGATCTTCGTCGCCTGCATTAGTGACAATGCCGACGATGAGGATATGATGATGGACGGACTCGGCGGCACCAGCACGATCGAAGTGTTGGCCGAAGAACAGGTCGACACGCTCCCCAGCGAGCCACACACCTGGGTTGCACACGAGCTGCAGATGGAGGCCGGTTCCGAGCCAGTCACGCATCAGCACGAGCTCGGCTTTATCTACGCTCCCGATAGCGAGCACACGGTGACCATTGATGGTGAAGAGACCCGGCTCGAAGCTGGCGAATCGGTATTCATCGGTCAGGATGTCGAGCATACCCACGGCGCAGGAACGTTCTGGGACATCCGGCTAACCAGGCCCGGCGCAAGTCCGCCGGCCGGACTGGAGGACGCCGCGCAGATCTTCGCCAGTCCTGAGCTCGAAGGAATTCCCGAGACACCGGTCCAGATCAGGTTCATCTTCGCGGAGCTGCCGGTTGACGGAGAGACATCTGTCCACACCCATCCCGGCTCCGAGTACATCTACGTTACCGAGGGAGAAATCGACTACCAGAATGCAATCGTTGGAACCGAGCCAATGACCGTCGGTGACGACCATTCGTTGCCGGCCAATACTGCCGTTCAAAAGCGCAACCCGGATGGCGGGCCGGCCGTGTTCCTTTCCTGGTTCATCGTCGATCCAGACGAACCCTTCGCACCTGAGGCTAGCTTCGAGTAGTTCAACACGACCACGTGCTGTGTTTTGTGTTAGCCGCGTTTGCGCTGGACGGCCGACAGATGCTCTCCGCGCGCCCATAGTTCGCGGGCCGCTTGCATCTCACTGACGGCTCTGGGGCCGTTACGTTCAAGGGCTCGATCGAATGCTGCCTCGTCCCGGCTGCGGAAGCCCATCAGCTCGGCATAGAACGGCGCTAGCTTCTCACCCTGGCGACGACGTTCTTGTGCATCCAGTAGATAATCAAGTGCGAACCGCACGGTTGGCGCGTCGGTCCAATCAGAGCGGAACGTGATGGTGTGGGCCTGGTTGATGATGCAGGTCATATTCGGTAGACCGCCAAATGCGCGATGGGCCGCGCCACACAGATCGTCGACAAGAATCGGCCGGCGGCAGTCGAATATCCTCTGGAATTCTCGGGCGCGATCGAGCTTGTCCTCTATCGATTGATGGTGTGGATAATGTTCTCCAGGGTGTGCCTCGCGGACGTATACAAAGATCGAACTGACATCGTGTGGCGCGTATGCCTCGGCCATTGCTTCCATGGATGGCGACGCCATCCCGCAGTACGGTCAGGTCAACGACCCCAGCTCAATGACCGTGAATGCATGCTGCCGGGTGATCGTGCTGAGTGGAATCGATTCATCGCTTTCCAGGTCAAGCAGCTCCGGATCGGGAGCCTTCTCACCGGGCTTGAGCAGTTCGAAGAACGCAGCGAAAAACTCGATGTCGTCCTCGGAAGGGAATATCGCGTAGTTGTAGTCGGCTGGCTTCACAAGTCTGTGTCCTTTCCAAGAATCAATCCAGTGATGCAACTTCGAGATTGTGCGATTGCTCTGGCCCTGGCCCTCATTGTGGTTGATCTTACAGCGCCATTTTCTGCCGCACGTTAGCGTCAATGGAGCGTGGCGTCCGACATGGATGAGGCGCAGCCGTCCTAAGGGCAACCTCGTCGTAGGACACGGGCAGACAATACACGTAAGATATGGGTGCGACTTTGACGCTACAGATATATACCATGAAGATTTGCCTGACGCGTGAGACTACGCAGCGCATGGCCGTGGAAATAGCGGCACGATGTCCGTGGCTGCGTGTCGAACTCATCCATCTTGATGAACCTGGGTCGATTGCTCCGCCTGAGGTCTTCAGTGTCCCAACGTATGTGCTAGACGACAAAATCGTAGCGTTGGGGAACCCGTATCTGGAGCATCTCGAGGCGCTGATCTGGCGCTCGAAATGCCAGTGATGGTCAAGCATCCGCACATGAAGGGAGACCACGTTGAGCTCTAACTCCGCCAAACTGGCCTACCTTCAGACCGTCGACATTTTTCAGGACCTCGACGCGAAGCAGATGAAGGATGTCGAAGCGGCGGCGCCAATGTTCACCTGCGAGCCGGGGCGTACCTTCTACCGCGCGGGGGACCCAGCTGAGGTCCTCTTCATCCTGAAGAAGGGCGAAGTTGTCCTTTCACGCTTCAACGAGGATGGCAAGCGGCTGATTACAGCTACCTTAAAGGCCGGCACAATCTTCGGCGAAATGCCGTTGCTTGGCCAACACATGCGCTATAGCGAGGCGGAGGCGCTGTCCGAATGCCTCATTTGCTCACTGAGCAGGCGTGACGTGCTGGAGCTCATCCGCCGTTATCCCGTTGTCGGCCTTCGCATCGCTGAGGTACTCAGCCGACGCCTGCGCGATGCAGAGGAGCGGTTGGAGGAGATGGCGTTTCAAGGACTTCGCGAGCGCCTCGCGTCTCTCCTACTACGGCTGGCTAACGATACGGACTGGCGCGGAAATCCGGTCGTGAAGGGACTGACACATCAGCATCTGGCCGAAATCCTGGGAACATATCGAGAGACCATCTCAACGACGCTTGCGGAGTTCAAGGCGGACGGTCTGATCGAGACCCGGCGCAAACGCATCACGATCCTCGATCCAGATGGCCTGCGCACCCTACTGGCTTTGTAGGCTCACTCTAAAGCGTTCTACAACGCTCGGTCAAGCCCTCGCGGCGAACAGGTGAACTGTAGATTTCCTCACCGAAGCCATTCGGCGCCTGTTATAGAGTGACGGTACCGGGCGAACGCCCGCCGCTGTGCTGAGCGACGAACTTCATCACCAGACGCCGGGCGTCGCACAAGCTCATCGTGAAACCGCGTGCCATGGACATGGGTCTAACCCATAGACAAAGAAGCAGAGTCACCCTCTGCAACGGTTTGGAGATCGTTGACCTATGAATCAATCAACACCACCAGCCGCCCGGCGCCGGCTGGAACATCTATCCACTCTCGCTCTCATCCTTGCACTGGTGATCGCCGGCTATGTGGCCTTCACAACCCGTCCATGGGACCAGTCCAATGACAGCGGCGGTCCTCTTGGATTACTCGGCGGCGACGTCGGTGCGCCGCGCCCTGGCGAGGAGGCTCCGGACTTCGCCCTGTTGCGGGAAGATGGCTCGACGTTGCGATTGTCTGAGCTCCGCGGCACACCGGTCTTCCTGAATTTCTGGGCCACCTGGTGCACGTTCTGCCTGGAAGAAATGCCGGACATGCAACGCATCGCCGAGCAGTTCGATGGCCAGGTCGTGGTACTCGGTCTGAATGCCGGAGATTCCATCGAGGACGGAGCGAGCTTCGCCCGCAGCATCGGCGCGACGTATGAACTGGTCTATGACACGGAACAAGAGGTTGTGGGCGGCTACCGCGTGCGCGCCATGCCGACCAGCTACTTCCTGGATGGCGACGGCCGCATCGTCGATGCGCACTTCGGCTTCCTGACCTACGACGACATGCTCGCCAAAGTCACCAACCTCATCGAAGACGGGAGAGATGGTTAGCCATGAACGCCCCGCGACGCAACCTGTTGCCTGTGATCCCGTTCCTGCTTCTCGTCACGACGCTTCTTGTCGCTTGTGGGGGAAATGGTGCGGATGAAACCGGGAGCAATGGCCCTCTGGCGAGTGACGCGGCTACGACCCCCACTATCGGCCCAAATGGACACTTCGCCGAGGCTCAGGTTGCCGAGGACGGGACCCGGCATCTGATCCCGCTCGACGCCATCCGAAACGGCGGCCCACCGAAGGACGGCATTCCATCAATTGATGCGCCGCGCTTCGCCGGCGCGGATACCTGGGAGAAGCTGGGCTACAACGGAGAGAACCTGGTTATCGGCGTCGAAGTGAACAGGGTGCGCCGGGCGTATCCGTTCCAGGTCATCGTCTGGCATGAGATCGTCAACGATGTTATTGACGGCAAGCCGCTACTCATCAGCTACTGCCCGCTGTGTGGCACGGGAATCGTCTTCGAGCCAGAAGTCGATGGTGAGGCGGTCGAGTTTGGCGTGTCGGGGCAACTCTACAATTCCGATCTACTCATGTACGACCGTAAGACCGACTCACTCTGGTCGCAGGTGACAGGGACTGCCGTCGTCGGGGAGGCGACCGGGGCCGTCCTTCCACTCTACCCAAGCGAAATCATGACCTGGGACGATTGGCAGGCAACCTATCCCGATTCCGAAGTTCTCACCACCGACACCGGCCACACCCGCAACTATGCTACCGATCCCTATGGGGGCTATTATGAGGATGGTGACCTCTGGTTCCCGGTTTCGGGATTGGACGCCCGTCTGCCGGTCAAAGAACGCATCACCGGCGTCGAGATTGATGGGACAGCCTATGGCGCTTATCCGGACACAGCTGTGCTCGAGCATGGCCCCGTCAACGATACGCTCGGTGACGTGCCGCTCCTCGTCGTCGCTGACCCTGACGCCGGCAACACCATTCGTGTATTCGAGCGGCAGATTGAGGGATTAACCCTGACGTTCCAGGTTTCCGATGACGGCGCCAGCCTCGTGGATGACGAGACTGGCAGTCACTGGTCATTCGCCGGCGAAGCAACGGCGGGCGATCTGGCCGGCTCGCGGCTGCCAGAAGTCATTCCTGTCAAGGGTTTCTGGTTCGCCTGGTTCGCGTTCCATCAGGACACCGAGCTCTGGCAACCTCAATGATCCCCGCGAAAACCACCTGGCTGAGTAGCGGTGATCCAAACGTCCTAATACTACAGCGACACATAGAACATATACTGAACCCCAAACTTGGACAACGAGAGAGGGGCCCGGTGATGACTCTGGATGGCGACACGACCTATCAGCGTCGTGAAATCGAAGCGTGGCAAGCCGGACTGGATAGCCTGCATGCGCGCATTGCGCCACGCTTCCGGCGGACGGAAGTACGGCAGCGGGCCAAGCGCTATCTGCTGGGGCTGCTGGCGCGCGTCGAGCGCAAGAATGGTTGGCAGCTCGCCGAACAGCTAGGTGAGGTGGGTCCGCAGGGTGTCCAACGGCTGCTCAATGCGGCGCAGTGGGATGCGGATGGTGTGCGCGACGACCTGCAAGCCTACGTGGTTGAGCACCTGGGCGATGCGGACGGCGTGTTGATCGTGGACGAGACTGGCTTCCTCAAGAAAGGCACGAAGTCGGTCGGGGTGCAGCGCCAGTACAGCGGGACCGCGGGCCGCCGGGAGAACTGCCAGATTGGCGTCTTTCTCGGATACGCGAGCCCCAAGGGGCGCACCTTTCTGGACCGGGGACTGTATCTGCCCGCGGTGTGGGCCAACGACGCCGAGCGACGGCAGGAAGCCGGTGTCCCGGAGGAGGTGGCGTTTGCGACCAAACCGGAGCTTGCCCAACAGCTGCTGGAGCGCGCGTTGGGTAGCGGGGTTCCGGCGCGCTGGGTGACGGCTGACGAGCTCTACGGCAATGACCCTGCACTGCGCCGCTGGCTCGAAACGGCGGGGTACGCCTATGTGCTGGCCGTCTCCTGCAACCATCCCGTCTGGCAGGCTGGCCAGCAGGAGCGCGCTGATGCGCTCGTCTCCGCGCTGCCGTCCGAGGCGTGGGCGACGCTCTCGTGTGGCACGGGCAGCCAGGGCGAACGCCTGTACGACTGGTGCTGTGTCCAGCTTCCCTACGAACAGGCGTCCAGCATGGTCCAGTGGCTTCTGGTGCGACGCAGTCTGAGCGATCGCGCCGAGCGAGCCTACTTTCGGGTCTGCGGCCCAGTCGAGACAGCGCTGGAGGAGATGGTGCGGGTTGCGGGCCTGCGCTGGGCGATTGAGGAGAGCTTCGAAGACGCCAAGGGGCTGGTGGGCCTGGACCAGTATGAGGTTCGAAAATGGCAGGCCTGGTATCGGCACATCACCCTCGCGCTGCTGGCGCACGCCTATCTTGAAGTCACGCGTCGCAGCGCCAATGCGGTGAAAAAGGGGGATCTACCGCGCTTATCCCCTTGACGGTTCCCGAGGTGCGCCGTCTCCTCTTGGCACTGGCCGAGCCGCCCGAACGCTTTGGTTCCCGCCTCACTTGGTCCACCTTCCGGCGCCAGCACCAAGCGGTGGCCAAATGCAGCCATGCTGCCCGACGAACCCAGGGACGCGTCCACTCCAGGAACTGTCCCACGATCCAGCTACTCTGCGCGCTGAACCTCGACCTGACCGACGAGCACTGGGCGCGCATCTCCCCGCTGCTTCCACCTCAGCAACCGTCGACGGGCCGTCCGGCCAACGACCATCGGACGCTCCTAACGGGCATGTTCTGGGTGGTTCGAACCGGCGCCGCTTGGCGGGAGCTGCCCGAGCACTTCGGTCCCTGGCAAACCGTTCACAACCGCTACCAGCGCTGGCGCAAAGCCGGCATCTGGCAGCGTATTATTGAGGTGGTGCAAGAGACCAATGCCCCAACCTGATGTTTCCTGCTGGTATCTATGTGTCGCTGTAGTACTAGAATGGCGTGAATCGACCGTGACGTAGCCAGATTGGCCCAATATGCGTTCTCCGTGTATACATCAATGGTCGGAATTGGTTACGATATCGGCACAGCATGACAGTTTGACGTGCATTGAAAGGGAACATCATGCCGCTGAAAGGGCAGGAACACCGCGGTCACCTGTCACCCTCCGAACTTGCCGCGACCTTGCGGCGCGAGCGCGACATTATCGCCCGCTACATCGAGCATGCACGCGAGCTTGTGGACGCTATCGCAGCGTACGAGCGACGGTACGAGATGTCGAGCGAAACCATGGTCAGCGACCTCTCTACTGGCGATCTGGAGGAAACCGGCGACATCGTCGATTGGCTGATCACGTATGAGCGGTACCAGCGGATTGCCTCCGAGTGGCCAACGTTGGAGCCGGCCACACTGGATTAGTCTCGGCGCATACCTTACTCAGCACGCATCACACATGGAGACACTCAGGCGGCGTTACGGCATTGAAGATGACCTGTCGATCGAGAATGACGGGCCATCTTCATCGTTATTCGCGGCCGCATCTCCTGCCAACATAATCTCTTTGTTGACGTTCATAAGACGCTCGATCTTCGCGAGGACGGCGTGGTGTGTGGCGACCGCTACAAATACCAGGCCTGCCGCAAGACTGCTTCCCAAACTCATGAGCTCTTTCGCTATGACAATGAGCGTCATGAACGCCCTCATCCTGGCCACTGTGATCCGTTTCATAAACACACCTTCGATGGACAGGTGGAATGGGGCGGGATCGCCTCTTTGCCCACGCTCTTCCAGGTTATTGAGGAGTTACATGAGTGGTGGGAGGAATCTGGCCGGCACATGCATATAGGTGAACAGATCTAGGCGGGTATGATAATCGCCGGTTTGTACCGGGGATTGCAGACGGGGAGCAAAACGAGTGAAAGTGATCGTGATCGGCGCAGGCGTGGTGGGATCGTCCCTCGCCTGGCGGCTGGCGCAACGCGGGATAGATGTCACGTTGATCGAGCGGTCCGCCGCCGCGAGCGGGACGACTGGGTCGAGCTTTGCCTGGACCAACGCCAACCAGAAGACACCCGAGGATTACTTCAATTTGAACCGGGCTGGCATGGAGGCCCACCAGGCGCTGCGCGACGAGCTCGGTGAGACGCCCTGGAGGCATGAGGGCGGCAACCTGATGTGGGCGGAGTCCGATGCCGAAGCGAGCGAGCTGGAGACTCGCGTCGCCCGGCTTCAGAACTGGAATTATCCAGCAGAATGGATCTCGCGAGACGACGTATCCAATCTGGAACCGAAGCTCCAGGTCGAGAGTGATGTTGAGCAGTTGGCCTTTTTCCCGACCGAAGGTTGGATCGACGGCCCGCTGCTGGCACAGACGATGTGCCAACTGGCGACAGAAGCTGGCGCGACGGTCCATTTCGCCAGTGAAGTGACCGAGATCACCAGGAACGGCGACACTGTCACTGGTGTAACGCTGGCGCACGGTGAGCATATCGCAGCCGATCTGGTGGTGAACTGCTCCGGCCCGGCCGCCGACCGGGTAGCGAAACTGGCCGGCCGCGCGCTCCCGATGGCTCAGACGCTCGGTCTCGTCGTCCGTGTCACTCCCGGTGGCGGCGCGATCGGCAGGGTCATCCACGCTCCAACCCTGCACATGCGCCCCGACACGAACGGCTTGATTGCTCTACATCACTCCGACGCCGACGCTGCCATTACTGCCGGTGAGCCGCCACATGTCTGGGCCGAAACGCTGCGCAAAAGGCTGGTTGCGTACCTGCCGGATCTTGACGGCGTTCGTGTCTCCCGCTGGTCGGTCGGAACCCGTCCAATCCCGTCCGACGAGCGCACCAGCGCCGGCCTGCTGCCCTCACTCCCCGGCTACGCCGAGATCGTCACCCACTCCGCCATCAC
>JACCZH010000368.1 GCA_013696045.1 Chloroflexia bacterium | reverse complement strand
ATGTGACTGGCGTCATGCCCAGATCGAAGGAGTCGGCGCGACAGGGGAGCGGGTGGACGCTTGAGATATGCACGGCTCGCGAACGGTGGGTGGTGACTTTTGGCGAGTAGCTCTTGCGGCCAAACGCAATCCTGGCGAAGTGGAGCAGCAGGCCGGTGCGCGAGAAGCGTCGAAACACCGAGATGTCAAACACTCCATCGCCAAGGTCGGCCGCCGGGGCCACCGTGAAACCCATGCCGGTGTACGCGCCGTTCGCGACGGTGACGATCAACGCGCGCGTGACGATCGTGCCATCGTCCAGCCGGATTGCCATTCTGGCCGGCCGGTAGCGAATGGCCACCCAGATGGCCTGGAGGATCGAGTGATACTCCCCCGCGTCAAAGCGCTGACCCGCCTCAAAGACCGGCGCGTTGAGTCCAACCGAGGCCGCTTCGAAGAAAACCTGGCCGTTGGCTACGCCGACGTCGATCTGGCGGGTGTGACCCTGGGCAATGGTCTCGAACGCCGCTTCGAGCTCCCTCGGCAATCCGATCATTCTGGCGATGTTCATTACGCTTCCGCCTGGGACCACCCCAAGGGCGGTCGCGCTGCCGATCAGTTCCCTGGCAATACAGCCCACCGTGCCGTCTCCACCGACACCGACGACAGCGTCATAGCCCCTGGCCACAGCATCCTGGGTCGCTTCCGTCGCATCTTCCTCGCAGGTGGTGACGACCATTTCGCTGCCGAGCCCGTGCTGCTCCATGAGCGCCAGAATGTCGTCCGGGCCAAATTGCGACGTTTGTACGCCTGCTTTCTGCCCGGCGTTCGGGTTCAGAATGACACGAATCTTGCGCCGTCCGGGATCAGTCATTGGGTCTGTAAACCATTCAATACGCCAGGCGTCGCAGGCCAGCCGTCAGAACCCGGATGCCCTCCACCGCGTGTTCGACCGAGGTGAACTCAGCCGGGGTGTGGCTGCGGCCGTCTTTGCTTTGAACAAACAGCATCACCATACGTGAGATATCAGCCATGCGGTTGGCGTCATGCACCGCGCCGCTCTGCATCGTGATGAACGGGACATTCTGATCGGTGGCTGCTTGCTGAAAGAGGCTGACCAGCTCGGGATCAGACGGGCGGGGTGGTTGCTCGGCTCCCAGCGTCCAGCTGATCTCAAGGTCACGCCGGGAGGCTACCTCCTTGAACATAGCCTCATGGCGGGCGTAGAGAAGCTCGCGCTGGTCCGGATTCGGGTGTCGTGCGTCAATGGTGAAGCGCACCTTCTCGGGAACGATGGAGGCGGCATTGGGCTCGACGTGCATCATTCCGCAGGTGGTGACCGCCGGCCGGCCCATGCGGTGGGCGGTCTCGACGGCTGTGCTGATGATCTCGGCCGCGCCGGCCATCGGGTCGCGGCGCAGGTCCATTGGCCGCGCTCCAGCATGGTCTGCCCTGCCCTGGAGGTCGATATGGTAGTGCCGGATGCCGGTGATACCGCTGACAACCGCGACCGGAATTCCCTGTTCCTCAAGAAGTGGGCCCTGCTCGATATGCAGCTCGATGAAGATATCGATGTCGTCGCGTTTGGCGTCCGCAATTCGGTCAGGGTCGAGACCGACGTCGCGCATAACCTGGCCGATTGGCTCTCCGTCATAGCTGATGACGGACTCCAGCGCTTCAGGCTCAATCGCTCCGGCGACGGCCCGCGAGCCCCAGTGCCGCGCCTGCGAGAAGCGGCTAGACTCTTCTTCACAGAAGGAGACGACTTCGAGCGTGCGCCTGGGCGCGCCGAATTGCTCCTTCAGGGTCTTGAGCGCGACGAGCGCGGAGAGCACGCCCAGCACACCGTCGTAGCGACCTCCAGGCAACTGGGAATCAACGTGAGAGCCGGAGAGGATGGTTTTGCCGCCTTCAGCTCCTTCCAGCCTGCCCCAGACATTGCCGACAGCATCGCGATGAACCATCAGCCCCGCGTCCTCGCACCAGGTTGCGATCTGATCCTGGGCGGCAAACCAGGCCGGCGAATAGACCGGCCGCCAGACCCCGGTCTCGCCGTGCGCGCCATACTGCGCAAGCGTCATGATGTAGTTTTCAACCAGTGCGGGGTCGATTCTGATCTCGTTCGTCATCGGCTTATCCTTCCCAGGTGCGTATGTGTTCGCTACAACGATTATGCATGGATTGCGCTTCAGACCAACCTCTGTGACTTCTCAGATACGTGAATAATGATACGAAGGGGTATGAATC
>JACCZH010000150.1 GCA_013696045.1 Chloroflexia bacterium | reverse complement strand
GTGTAACAACAAATGTGCTAACGTTGTCACGGGCCTCACGAGCGGAATGCGCAGCTTGCATAATATTGTGGAAGCGACGAAGCCTTCCTATATTGGATACGCGCCGTTAACATGCAAGCTTGACGCTGCTAGCGAATGTACTGTGTCCTCTTTGTGTCATGGGGATCAACAGTCGCCCGAGCCCCTGCGCCAAATTCGACACGAGATGTGGATCGATCAGGAAGTGCAATGTCTGACATGCAATGGTTGACGGTTCGGGATGTTGCCGAGTCATTGAAGGTACACGAAGAGACCGTGCGTCGCTGGATCAGGCGTGGCGATCTGGTGGCCCTCGACCTGGGCGGTCCGCGCGCCGGCTACCGGGTGCGTCCTTCAGACCTCAATGCGTTCATTGAAAGTAACTACAATCTGCCACAAAAGGCGGCGGATTCCGAGGCCGGCAAAGACAACGGGTAGGCCGCCATTACCATCCGGCCAATTCAAATCTCCCTTCGCTTACTGCGCGACATACGGCTGAGTCAGGTTACATATCGTACCCTCGTTTTCATTCGCACTTTTTCCATCACTCTTCACCATCAGCCACAACCTGACTGCCAGATGCCTGCGCGTCTGGCCCTCCCGATGGCGGCTCCAGGCGATAGCCAATGCCACGGATCGTTGAGATGATCGTTGGCTCATCGGGGTTCGCTTCGAGTTTGTTGCGCAACCGGCTCACCGACAGGCGCAGCCGATGGTGCTCGTCACGAAACTCCGCCCCCCATACACGGCTTATCAGCTCGGTGCGCAGCATGACCCGTCCCGGATTGGACGCGAGCTGGAAGAGCAGTTCCCATTCCGTCGGACTAAAGCGCACCTCATCACCATCGACCTCCACCTTACGGTTAGCGAGATCAATCAGAACCCGCTCGTAGAGAAGGGGAGCATCCTGGTGTTGCTCATGCTCCCGGTTGACCACGCGACGCAGCACGGCGCCAACGCGTGAGATCAGAATATCCGGATGGAAAGGCTTGGTGACATAGTCATCAGCGCCGGAGTCCAGTGCCCGGGTTACGTCAACGGCGCTGGAACGGGCGGTCAGAATAATCGTGGGCACACTGTCGTCGTGTTCGCGAATGCGATGCATCGTCTCAAGACCGTCGTAATCGGGCATTGACAGATCGAGGATGGCAACGTCCGGCCGCTCGCTCAGAAACAGCTCAACCGCCTCCTCACCACTCCTGGCAACGAGAACGACATAGCCGTCGGATTCCAGAGTCATCCGGACAAGCCGGAGGATCTGAGGATCGTCGTCCGCAACGAGCACCAGCCGACCCGGTCCATGTTTACTTTGCGTAGCCATATCGCGGCTGCCCACTCCCCGAACAGATGACTGCTTCTATCCTGACATGAATAACGACCATTGTACCGTGACTGGCGCGAAACGACTCAACAATCTCATGGTCATCCTCATGCGGACACGCCTGCGCTCTGAGCCCGCCTACACCGGTCCGGCAACAAACCGGCGGGCCTCCCGTAATGGAGATTGATACACAGTTGATAGCCAGATGACTGTACGAACGTTCACACTTGATACACCACTCCCGATACCATCGTAACGCAACATCGCGAATCCGTCGCGCGTCCGCCGGTTCTATAAATGGAGAAATGATGAAGCACTCTACGATGCAAGCCATACATGACCAGTACCGCGAGACTCAATCGCTCGTCGTGCACGTCGTTGAGGGGCTGTCTCCCGCGCAGTGGGACTCTCGTTCTTCAGCCCCCGGAGCGCCGTTAGCCTTTCATGTCTGGCACATCGCCCGCGAGGCGGACATCCTGCACGTCCTCATCCACGAGGCCACGCAGCAGCCGTGCCAGCAAATCTGGGATCGGCACGGCATGGGTGCGCGCTGGGGCTTTCCAGGTGAGTCACTGGGTTTGCTTCAAAGCGGAATCGGCATGGATGACGTCGGGGCCGCTCTACTGCCGTGGCCCGACCATAACGAAATTATCGCCTATCTCCGGCAGTCATTTGACGCGGTCAACCAGGCCGTTGCCGAGCTTCGCGCCGACCAGCCACAGGTGGTCTTCACCCAGCACGCGAGCGCGGTATTCGGCGGCGCTGGCACCGTCGAGCGAGCCATGATGCGCGCAATTGCTAACGGCAATCGCCACCTGGGCATCATCGGCTGGATCAGCACGTCGCTTTATGCCGATCGCTACAACCAGGACCCGGTCATCATGATGGACGGCAACCATCAATACGCGTCCGCCTCCAGCGCCGTCGCCGACAAATAAATCCCGGTTCATATTCATTCGCTAACAGAGACACCCCGCCACCTGGTTGGCGCAGGGTGTCTCTGTTAGCGCGCATAAGCACGTGGATACGCGAGTGACTCATCTGCCTATTGCTATAGCGGCGCCGTTATAACACCCCTCCTAGCAGACGCAGCATGCTACTTAGCTCGAAATAGCAATCCTCGGGAGCGCTGTATATACT
>JACCZH010000366.1 GCA_013696045.1 Chloroflexia bacterium | reverse complement strand
GCACTACAAGGGGAATATACGCCAGAAGGACCATTGCAGGACTTTATGGGCAATTCGCCAGCCTACAGCGTTCCAATTCACCTCACCACGGCTGGAACGTGGCTAATCGAGGTGCGTTTCATCATGGGCGGAACCGAGCAACAGACACTATTCCAGGTCGAAGTAAGGGAATGACGTCTCCACAGTATTCATTCCAGCTCATGGCACAAGTTGAGGCTACCCCCGTCCCCGAGATATCCTCGATCTTGACAAGTATACCCCCTAGGGGTATACTATTGATATCTATACCCGCAGGGGGTATAATGAACTATCGGTAACATGGAGAAGGTGGCGAACAACATGGATACAAAAACCAAGGATCACATCACTACAAGCGGGCCTTCCCAGGAGGTCGATCTTCCCATTTCCGGCATGACCTGTGCATCTTGCGTGCGGCGAGTCGAAAAGTCGATCGCCAAGGTGGGGGGCGTCTCGGACGCAAGCGTTAACCTGGCAACTGAAAAAGCACGTGTGTCGTTTGACCCGAACGTGGTGCGTTTGAACGACATCAAGGCGGCGGTCGAGAAGGCCGGTTATGGCGTGCGTGAGATGCCGCCTGAAACGACTGAGAGTAACGGATCAAACGGTCACGCTTCCACACCGGTGGCCGCCCTGCCCGGTGAAGCCACGTTGCCTATCGAAGGCATGACCTGTGCGTCGTGTGTGCGCCGGGTCGAGCGCTCCCTTACCAGGGTAGAAGGCGTGAACGAGGCGAACGTCAATCTTGCGACCGAAAAGGCGTCGGTCGTGTTCGACCCCGCTGTCACAAACGTCGATGCTCTACGAGCTGCGGTTGAGAAAGCCGGCTACAAGGTTGGCGCTCTACCGGCCGCGAATCCAGCCCCTGGCATGGTCCAGACGGAAGAGCCGGTCGACCAGCGCGACATCGAACGGCAACATGAGATCAACGACTTGAAGCGCAAGTCACTGTTCAGCCTGGCAATCGGCGCCGTCATGATGGCGCTGATGTACCTGCCACTCAATATCGACATGTTGCTCCTGGGACCTGCCATGCTCATCGCGGCCGCAGTGGTGCAATTCTGGGCCGGGCGTGTCTTCTACACGGCCGCCTGGGCCGCAGCAAAGCACGGTAGCACCAACATGAACACGCTCGTCGCTGTCGGCACCAGCGTGGCTTTCGGCTACAGCGCCTTCGTGACCCTCTGGCCGGCGCTCGCGGCAAGCTGGGGTTTTCCGTATTACCTGTACTATGAGACTGCGGTCATCATCATCGCGCTGATCCTGATGGGCCGCTGGATGGAAGCACGAGCCAAGAAGCAGACCGGCGCAGCTATCAAGGCGCTTGCCGGGCTGCAAGCACGGACCGCGCGGGTTATCCGCGACGGCGTCGAGCAGGACATCCCGGTTGAAGCCGTCCAGGTCGGAGACTCTGTGCGGGTCCGGCCCGGTGAAAAGGTTCCAGTGGATGGCGTCATCGTGGAAGGCGCTTCCGCGCTTGACGAGAGCATGTTGACTGGCGAGAGCCTGCCTGTCGAGAAGTCCAAAGACGACGCGGTTATCGGCGCAACCTTGAACAAAACCGGCAGCTTCGTGTTCCGGGCAACAAAGGTCGGCAGAGACACAACACTCGCCCAGATCGTGCGTCTGGTGGAAGAGGCACAGGGGTCGAAGGCTCCGATGCAGCGCATGGCTGACACCATTTCGGGTTACTTCGTGCCGGCCGTGCTGGCTCTGGCGGCGATCTCGTTCGTTGCCTGGATTGTCTTCGGCCCAACGCTGACATTCGCGCTCACAGTCCTTATCTCAGTGCTCATCATCGCCTGCCCGTGCGCCCTCGGCCTGGCAACCCCGACCGCGATCATGGTCGGCACCGGCAAAGCTGCCGAGCACGGCATCCTGGTCCGCGGTGGCGAAGCTCTTGAGCAGACTCGCAAGATCGACACCATCGTGCTCGACAAGACCGGCACGCTCACGCGCGGCAAGCCGGCTGTGACCCAGGTCGTTAGCGCCAACGGCATGACCGATTCCGATCTGCTGCGGCTCGCCGCCGCTGCCGAAGTTGGATCCGAACACCCGCTGGGTGAGGCCATCGTGATCCGGGCGCGCGAACTCCGGCTCAATCTCCCGACGGCCGAGAACTTCTCGTCAATCACCGGCAAAGGCGTCTCCGCCCTGGTCGATGGCCGCGAACTCACCATTGGCAACCGCTCGTTGATGGAGCAGTATGGGGTCAACCTCGACGGCCTTCAGGATCAGGCTGACGCGCTCGCCCGCGACGGCGCCACTCCAATGTACATGGCGCTCGACGGCACGGGCGCCGGCATCATCGCTGTCGCTGACACTCTGAAGCCGGAGTCGCGCGACGCGGTCGAGCAGCTTAAGGCGCTGGGCCTCGAAGTGTGGATGCTCACCGGCGACAACCAGGGCACTGCCGAGGCCATCGCTCGTGAGGTTGGCATCGATCATGTTCTGGCTGAAGTGTTGCCCGAACAGAAGTCCGAAAAGGTGCAAGCGCTACAAGCCGATGGCAGAACCGTCGCGATGGTCGGTGATGGCATTAACGACGCACCGGCACTGGCGCAAGCCGATCTTGGCATCGCGATCGGCACCGGCACGGATGTGGCCATGGCCGCCTCTGATATCACCTTGATCGGCGGCGATCTGCGCACCATCGTAACCGCAATCGCGCTTTCCCGTAAAACCGTGGGAGCAATCAAGCAAGGACTCTTCTGGGCGTTCGGTTACAATATATTGCTGATTCCAGTTGCTATGGGCGCGCTCTATCCGGTGTTCGGCTTGTTGCTCAACCCGGTCCTGGCCGCCGCCGCGATGGCCATGAGCAGCGTTAGTGTTGTGACGAACGCGCTGCGCTTGCGGCGCTTCCGCCAGCCACAGGACGCGCAGGAGATCCTGCATCCGCCACTGAAGGCCCGGGTTGGCGAATACGCGTACCTGGCGGGCATCGCGGTACTCGCGGTCGTCGTTGGCGCAGTCGCGCTGGTAGCCGCGAACCCGGAACACGCTGACGCTAGCGAAATGAACATGGGCGGGAACGCCGCTGGCATCGTGCAGCCAAGCCGCACGATCCAGATCGACGCCAACGACCAGATGCGCTTTGCGCCGGGCGATATCGAGGTCCAGGCCGGCGAAACGGTTGCCTTCATCGTGACCAACTCCGGCGCGCTTGAGCACGAGCTTGTTATCGGGGACGAGGGCGTTCAGGAAGAACATGCGGCGGACATGGTCGGCGGTGACGAAGCCGACGGCCATGGCGACGAGTCCGGCTACTCCATCGAGGTTGCCCCGGGCGAGACCCGCACCTTGATCTATACCTTCGAGGAAGCCGGACCACTGCTCTACGGGTGTCACGTTCCCGGACACTACGAAGCCGGCATGGTCGGAAACATCACTGTTACCGAGCCGTAGACCGCCCTGTCACGCACCAGATCTCATGAGGCGGCGCATGTGCGCCGCCTCATCTCGTTCGCGCACAATGCGCTTGACAAATATACCCTACGGGGGTATAGTGGGAGTAGTGAATACCCGTCGGGGGTATCAAACGAAAAGGGGAAACCTCAATGAGCGTCACCACACGAACCG
>JACCZH010000128.1 GCA_013696045.1 Chloroflexia bacterium | reverse complement strand
CGCAGGCCGTCGCCCACGAAGTTGATCGAGAGCGTGGTGATAAAGATGGCGAGCCCCGGCAGCGTCGGCAGCCAGACATCGCTCCAGCTGAACATGAACGCTTGCGACTCTTGCAGCATGTAGCCCCAGCTTGGGGTGGGGGGCTGGACGCCGAGACCAAGGAAGCTGAGGAAGGCTTCAGCGATGATGAGCCGCGCGACCTGGACCGTGCCGATGACGATGATCGCGTTCATCAGGTTTGGCATGATGTGGCGGCGGATGAGACGCGCGTGTCCCGCGCCGATAACCTGTCCGGCGTGAATGTAATCCAGTGATTTGATGCGCTCAACCTCGAACTTGATGACGCGGGTGTAGATCGGCCAGGAGCCGACGCCGAGCACGATGACGACGTTCGTGAAGCTTGCGCCCAGGACCGCGATGACGGCCAGCGCCAGCAAAATGAAGGGAAATGTCATCATGACGTTCACGAGGGTTGAGATGAGTCCGTCGATCTTGCCGCCGAAATAACCGGCCACGAGACCCAGAAAAATGCCGATGGCGCCGGCCACGATCGTGGCCAGCAATCCGACAGCCAGCGCGACCCGCGCTCCATACATCAGCCGCGTGGCGTAATCGCGCCCGATGCCGTCGGTCCCGAGCGGGTGCGACCATGAGCCTCCCTGCCAGACCGGCTGCTGCAGACGCTCGGCGATGCGGCCCTCGTTGGGTGTATACGGGGACAGGACCGGCGCGGCCACCGCGATAAAGACCAGGATCAACAGAACAATTCCTCCGGCAACCGACATGCGAAGCTTCCAGGCCGCCTGCATATACGAGCGGAATGTGCGCCGCCGCAACTCTCGTTGAGATAAGGCGGACGCTACGGTTTCACTCGTCGTGGGACTGGCGGTTGCCATGAAACCTCCTCGATGACCGGCCCGGAACCAGGATCTCATTCGTCGTGGCAGAAGATGCCTTTATCATACTCGCGGCTGGACGTCAGCGTCGTATTCGGGGATCGAGTACCCCGACAACGAGATCAACCCCCAGGTTCACCAGGCTGATGATGACAGCCAGCGTGACCACGGCAGCCTGTGTCACCGGAAAATCGGCGTTGCGGATGGAGTCAATCGCCAGCAGGCCAACGCCCGGCCAGGCGAACACTGATTCGGTGATAACCGCGCCGCCCAGCAACTGGCCAAATTGAAGGCCAAGCACCGTGATGACCGGGATCATGGTGTTGCGCAAGGCGTGCCGCGTCAGGACCACGCGTTCCTTCAGCCCTTTTGCTCGTGCTGTGCGGACATAATCCTGAGTAAGTGCGTCGAGCATCCCCGAGCGCACCAGCCGTTCAGTCACTGGCGCGAGGAATACGCCGAGCACGATGGTCGGCAGGATCATGTGCTTTATGCGGTCGATGCCGAACTCGCCATAGCCCGACGGCGGCAGCCATTTCAGATTGACGCCAAAGACAATGACCAGCATCAGGCCGAGCCAGAAGATTGGCATCGCCTGGCCGGCAACGACAAAAAGCGTGGAGAGGTTATCCCAGATCGAATAACGCTTGTAGGCGGAGATGATGCCCATGGGGATGGCAATAAGGGTCGCCAGGATCGTTCCGGACAGCGTCAGCAGCAATGTCGCCGGCATTCGTTCGAGCACCAGCGACAGAGCCGATCTCTCGACGCGGAACGAGTTCCCGAAGTCGCCTTGAACGGCGTCGCCTAGAAAGTCTACATAGCGGACCATAAGCGGACGATTAAACCCCATCTGCTCGCGGAAGGCCTCTCGCTGTTGGTACGGAGTTTCCGGAGGCAGGAGGACATTGATGGGGTCGCCGATCATGTTTGTGATGACGAACACGATGACCGAAATGCCGAACACCGCGATGACCATCTGCATCACGCGGTTGGCGATGTATGTGCCCAAAAGCGCTGTCCTTCGCGTTGGTAACCGTTGTACGCTAACGGCTCCTCAGCCTCCCCTGCTCGCTGGCAACGGATGGCTGAGGAGCCGTGTATAATTCTCAGCCGATCGGACGCGCTGTGAAGTACATGTCGATCTCGTCCGGCCGTGGAGACCATTCCACGTTATTGTTGACGCCCCAGACGGAGTGGAAGCCCCACATGAAAATCATGGGCGCGTCCTCGCGAATGATTCGCTGCGCGTCGGCATAAATCTGCATGCGCTCGTCTGGATCGAGCGAGCCACGTCCGTCTTCGAGAAGCGCGTCCAGCTCAGGGTTGTTGTAATACGTAAAGATCGAGCTGCTGTGCAGCATGTCCCACAATATGCCGTCCGCGTCGAAGACCGAGTATGAGCCCCAGTTGTAGCTGTGCATCGGACCGGCATTACCCTCGTTATGGCGAGTCGTAAAGGCCAAGCCGTCACTGAGTGTTTCGAACTCAACCCGCACCCCGACCGCTTCCAGATCACGCTGCATGGCTTGATCGACCTGATCCTGGTTGGGCATGGTGGAGGGGCCACGCACCCAGACGGTGTCGAACCCGTCCTCGTATCCCGCCTCGGCAAGCAAGGACATGGCGAGCTCCGGATCGTAGGCGTGCGGCTCAATTGTCGGATCGAAAC
>JACCZH010000090.1 GCA_013696045.1 Chloroflexia bacterium | reverse complement strand
TCCAACCACCGCGTCACAAGCTGGTCGTCAACGGCAAACCCACCGCTGACCATCCCTGGCGCACCTTTTCACTCCGTCATGCAAAATCATGAGGGACACCCATGCCCATCTCGCACTGGAATCCGGTCGCCACGTCTGCTATTCTTTACGTTTGCGTCCGTCGCTGGCTCAACGTGACCGGCTAGACGCCACCTAACAACACTGACTATCAGCATGAGGGAGGGCCACCGTGGCCGGCAAATGTGAACTGTGTGGCAAGACCTTAAGCTTTGGTCACAACGTCAGCTTCTCGAAAAGGCGCACCAACCGTGTCTTTCGCCCCAATATCCAGAAGGTCTCGGTAGACATCAAGGGGCAGCCAACGACTATCAACGCGTGCACCCGTTGCATCCGCACCCTTTCCAAGCCAGGACGCATGGCAGCCAAGGCGTAAGACGCCGTCAGATTAGTTTGAAACGGGCGTAAAACGAGCGCCCGTTTTTCTATGCCCAGTCTCCAACCAGCAGAAACCGGTCGCGGCCCCAGGCATCCTGACTGACCGTCACCCGTTGCGCGTAGTCCACACCGAACTCTGCCTGAGATGGATCAATCTCAGCGACAATCAGTCCCGCGTTCGCCAGAACCCTTCCCACATCATCGAACAATTTCCGGTACAACTCGAAACCGTCCTTGCCAGCGAACAAAGCCTCCTCAGGCTCGCGCGCGATCGATGGATCTCGTTGATCGAGTCTCAGATACGGCAGATTCGCCAGAACAAGATCGAAAGGGCCATCCACTCCAACCAACAGGTCGGCCCGAACGAGCTGAACCCGTTTGTCGAGCGAGAGCGTGCCGCGGTTTCGCGCCGCAACATCCAATGCCGCTGGGGAAACATCGGTGGCGATGATCTCGATATCATTTCGCTCGCCAAGCTCGACCGCCAGCGCCAGCGCAATCGCACCCGAACCAGTGCCAACGTCCACCACTCGCCGTGGACCGGGCCGCTGCGCGAGCCATCCTAACGCGAGCGCCACTATCTCCTCGGTCTCGGGACGTGGGACAAGCACCCGTTCGTCAACGTACAGCTCAATCGTTCTGAAACCCTTGCGATTCAGGATGTAGGCGACCGGTTCGCCTGCTATACGTCGCTCAACGAGCGCCTGAAAACGAGCATCCACGTCCGTCGGAATCGGCTCAAGGTCGCGTAGCAGAACACCAACGCGGTCGACGCCGAGAACCTCCCGCAGGATAAGCTCGGCGTCCAGTGCCGCTGTCTCGCTTGTCTCATCAAGCCGCCGCGCCGCCTCGCGTCGTGCCCGTCCGAACGACCGACCAGGATCAGGCAATACCTGCATTCTCCAAACGCTGCGCCTGATCGAGCGAGCGCAGCTCGTTAACGAACGGATCAATCGCGCCACCCATGATGCTGGGGATGTTACTGAAGCTCAGCTTCATGCGGTGGTCAGTCACCCGGTCTTGCGGGAAGTTATAGGTGCGGATCTTCTCCGAGCGGTCGCCGGTCCCGATCTGGGAGCGTCGCTCGCCGCCGCGCTCGTCGTTTAGCCGCTGCTGCTCGAGGTCGTAGAGCCGCGCCCTGAGCACCGACATCGCCTTCTCACGGTTTTTGATCTGCGACTTCCCATCCTGGCACGACACCACGATCCCTGTCGGCAGATGGGTGATCCGCACCGCCGAGTCGGTCGTGTTCACGCTCTGCCCGCCGTGGCCGGACGACCGGAATACATCCACACGCAGGTCGTTGTCCGAAATGTCCAGCTGCACGTCCTCCACCTCAGGCAGCACGGCAACCGTGGCGGTCGAGGTATGAATCCGTCCGCCAGACTCGGTGACCGGCACCCGCTGCACGCGGTGCACACCGCTCTCGTACCGAAGATAGCTGTACGCGCCGCGGCCTTTGACCTCGAAAACGGCCTCACGAACGCCACCCGAGGTGGATTCGTTCACGGTCAGAAGCTCCACCCTCCAGCCGCGTGCTTCGGCGTAGCGGATATACATCCGCATCAGCTCGGCCGCAAACAGTCCCGCTTCGTCACCGCCAGCACCCGCCCGAATCTCGACGATCACATCCTTGTCATCGTTCGGGTCCTTCGGCACCAGCAAGCTCCGCACCCGTGTCATCAGCGGCTCGCGCTGGTTGTGCAGCTCGTCCAGCTCCTCACGCGCCATCGCGACCATCTCCGGGTCACTCTCCTCAGAGACAATGGCCTGCGCTTCGTGGATTTGCTGTTCAAGCACTTTCATATCCTGATAAGCGGCCACGACCTCTTCGAGATCGGCCCGCTCCATGCCAATAGCTTGTAGCCGCTCGGGGTCGGTTGAAACCTCCGGGTCAGCAAGCCGTTGAGTGAGCTCCTGGTAACGCCGGTCAAGCTCCCCAAGCCGGTCATACATCGTCGACATGACGTTTCTCCTCGTTGTCTACTGGTTGTCTCACGGTCATCCTGAGCGAAGTCGAAGGATCTCTGTTTCTGCCTGAAGTCGCTAACCGTGCTCGACGAGCTCCACCCGTGTGATGACATTTTCGTTTGATGACATCCGCAGAGGCCATTCAGACAATGTAATGTAGGTTGGGCGCGCCCGTCCCAGAACACTGCGCACCAGCTGAATGCGGTCTATAGGCACGCGCATTCTTGGAATGTCTAACTTGTTCACAGCGTCGACAAAATCGACCGGCGGGTTCTTGCCCTGTCGCAGCCGCCCTACTGTGATGTGTGGACGGAAGGGTCGCGCCTGCGCCGCAAATCCCATTCTGGCCATCGCGTGGTCCACGTTCTGTGCCAGTCCAGTCAGCGGTGACAGGTCACCATCCAATCCAAGCCAGATGACTCGTGCTTTGTTCTTGGACGGAAACGCACCCACGTTACCAACAACAGCCTCGGCAACCTGCCCCCTCGCCGCAACAGGACTGAGCTCACGCTCAACCATAGGCACGCAGTCTGCCCGGGTATCGCCCAAAAACTTCAGCGTGATGTGTGCCAGACCTGGAT
>JACCZH010000359.1 GCA_013696045.1 Chloroflexia bacterium | reverse complement strand
CCTGGGCGCGCGCACCGCGCGCACGCTGGTCGATCGTGACCCACAAAAAGCAATCGAGCCAGTTGAATATGTGCTGTCACTCGTTGAGATCGGGCTGGCCGAGATGCGCGCGCTGATCTTTGAGCTGCAGCCTGAGTCGCTGGAAGCCGAGGGACTGGTCGAGGCCCTGCGCAAACAGGCATCCACGTTACCCAGCCGGCATGAGATCGAGGTAGATTTCGCGGATTGCGACGAGCCGAACTTGCCGCTCCACGTGAAAGAGGCCGTCTATCGCATCGCCCAGGAAGCAATCCACAACACCGTCAAACACGCGCAAGCAAGCACGCTCAGCATCCAGATGGTGTGTACGGCGAGCGAGCTGGTGCTGGAGCTGCGCGACAATGGGCTCGGCTTTGACACCACCGGCTCGTTCCCCGGACATCTTGGGCTGCACTCGATGCGCGAGCGAGCAGCAAAGCTTGACGGTCAGGTGAGGATAGAAAGCGAACCCGGCCTGGGTGTCTATATCAACATTCAGATCCCAATTGAGCGGTATGCCCAATGATCGAGACAAACCACAACAATCGGGCAGATTTCCTCCCTGAGCACCTCGGGATCGACACCCTGGCTGAATTTATCGAGGCGTCGCTCGACGGTATCGTCGTGGTGGATCCAGAAGGCCGGTACATCTATGCCAACCCGGTTGGCTGCGACATCATGGGCTACGAGCTGGACCAGCTGGTGGGCCGCGATTTTCGCATGAACTTCCCGGAGCGGCTGCATCAGGAGATGATCGACACCTTCCGTGCCAGCATCAGCGGCCAGACGGGACGCTGGTTCTCGGCAATCCTGCGGCCGGATGGTGAAGAGCGCGAGATCGAATACTCCAACATGAACTTCGAGATAGATGGACAGACCACACTGGCGGCCATCTTCCACGACGTAACTGATTTGCGCCGTCAAGCGCGCGAAGCCGCCACCCTGGCGAGCATCGCCGAAACAATGACCGTCGACCTTACGCTCGATGACACCGTCGACAAACTGGCCGCCGGTGTTGTGGAGGCCACCACCGCAATCGCATGCGCAGTGGTGGTGGTTGATCTGGAGCTCAATGAATTTCGCATTGCCGGCATCCATGGTCTCGCCAAGGGATACGCCGAGGGCCTGGCCGCCACCTGGCCGCCAAGCCCAAACTCCGCCAGTTTGCTGGCAACGGAAACCAGGCACCACCAACTACGACACAACGCCCGCGCGCGTATTCTGGCGCTGCCAGCTTACGCTCCACTGCATCCCTATATGCACGATGCGCCGTGGGACACGATCCTGGCCACGCCGCTTGTCTACCGCGACGAGTCCATTGGCGTGTTGATGACCTTCTACCCGGAAAACTGGGTGATCAACGATGACGAGCTGGCCTTCCTGAAAGTCATTGCCGGGCAGGCAGCCGTGGCCATCGAGAACCATACGCTGTATGGAGAAGCCCAGAGCAAAGCCGCGCTGGAAGAGCGCCAGCATCTGGCCAGGGAGCTGCACGACTCCGTCTCCCAGGCCCTCTACGGTATCGGTCTTGGCGCGCAGACCGCGCGCACCCTGCTCGACCGCGACCCGCCGAAGGCAATCGAACCGTTGGAGTACGTGCTCTCATTGGCCGAGGCCGGCCTGGCGGAAATGCGCGCGCTGATCTTCGAGCTCCGGCCTGAATCACTGGAAACAGAGGGACTGGTGGCGGCTCTCGAAAAGCAGGCGGCTTCGCTGCGCGCCAGGCACCGGGTGTCAGTTGACGCGAGCCTCTGCAACGAACCCGACATTCCGATACAGGTCAAAGAGGCCGTCTACCGCATCACGCAGCAGGCGCTCCAGAACACCGCCCGGCACGCACGCGCCAGCGACGTCGCGCTCCAGCTCCAATGTGACGGCAAGGTCCTGGCCCTCAGCCTGCAAGACAACGGCATCGGCTTCGATCCCTCCGAGGAGTTTGCCGACTGCCGCGGGCTGCGCTCCATGCGCGACATCTCCACCCGGCTTGGTGGAACCCTCCAGATCCAGGGCGCCCCCGGCGGCGGCACGCTGATGCGGGTCGAGATCCCGATCGCTGGCTCGTGAGCGTGTTCCCGGCAGGGTTCACATGGACGGCTTTACCGCAACAATCGCCCCATGTGACACGGTTACACCACGCGCATCGCGTAGTGATTCCAGCTCAATCCGCTCAATCTCCGGCAACCGCACGATGCGAGCATCGGCAAAGCCAGCCGCGCGGACGAGAGCGAGGGCTGGATCGAGCGTCTCCATCATTGATAGCGGCAATTCGGCCAACGTGGCGCTGGAGTAGTGCGCGGTCCACTCCATGAAATGATCGTGCCATTCCGGGTTCTCCGGCTTGTCCTCTGGGGTGAGAAGTCCCGCGCTGCCCCACAGGCCGTCAATAGCGACAACCCGGCCACCGGGACGCAACAGATCGTGCCATCGAGCGAAGGCGTGTCCTGGATCAGGCAATGTCCAGGTGACGTGCCGGCTCACAATGGCGTCAAAACTCTCCGGCGCAAACGGCGGTTCTGCCGCGTCTCCAAGCTGGAAGGTTAGCTGTGCACCCTGCTCGGCAGCCTTGTCACGGGCGATAGCCAACATGTTCTCGGCGACATCGATTCCGACAACCCGATGCCCGAGCTGTGCTGCGAACAGAGCCAGGAAGCCCGTCCCGGTCCCAACATCCAGGATGTCGGCAGGCGCTGCTGGAAGGAGCTCAGTGAGAGCCTCCCGCCAGGCGCGCAGATAGGGTTCACCGTGGAGATCGTGGCCCGGGGTGCTGTCGTACTGCGTGCTCCTGGTATTCCAATAAGCGGTGAGCTTTTCTTGAATCTCTGACGGTGGTGGACTCTCTTGTGTCATTACGCTACTCCTTAGACAGTATGGCATCGACGCAGGGTCAGTTAGCGGGGCGGTGTCGATCGGCCCAGTCCGAGAAACATCACCCGAGCCTGGAAGAAATCGGGGTCGCTCAACAGATAGCTGTCCGATTCTGGAGTGACGTATGCGCGCAACTGTTCCCAATCCCGAGGCGCGAGGTAGTCATGGATGCGCCGGCCGAAGGAGTTGAGGTACCAATTGCACAGCTCCCGCTCACGAGGCGGGTCGAGCGGCGCGCGGTCGACCTCAGTGAAAGCGTCAAGCTTGACATCAACCAGACCAGCCTCACGTAACAATCGAGGGAGCGCGCGGCCGGTGAAGCCGGAAAAGTGATACGGCATTGTCCCTCCGTAGCTGTCCTCTTGCGCCCGTAAATCCGCCGCACGAAGGCGCAGCTCGAAGGCAGGCGGCCATGGCAGACACGGAAACGACCCTCCAGTATCGCCGTCCAGCACGGCAACC
>JACCZH010000039.1 GCA_013696045.1 Chloroflexia bacterium | reverse complement strand
TGACCGGTGCTGGGCGGGGTGGTGGGATCAGCTACGGCAGGCTCGTCTTCGTCGCCACCACACGCAGCCAGCAGGCTGGCAATAACCGGCGCGCTCAGGCCGAGCGCCATGGACCTCTTCAGGACAGATCGGCGGGAGAGCCGGCCAGTCAACGCCTCTTCTTTCAGGACTTTCAACTGTTGATCCATAAACCCGTGTCTCCTCCTCCGGTCGAGACCGCGCCCGGTGTGCTTCTACCCTCCGGCTCGTACATCGCTGAAGCAGCGGCACGGTTTCCACCCCGAGAAGGATTGCCATCCGAACGAACTGACGGATACTCCGTAAAACGGCACATAACCCACGTGCATAACCGCGTAAGTCAGGCAAATCTCGTCTAGCGAGATCCCAAACCGTCGATAGCGTCCCGCCGGCCTCTTCCACACAACTAAAAATACAGGCACTTGCCCCATGAACGGGCGTATTGTAGAGCCGGAGACGGCGGGTTGTCAAACATCGACGGAATCCCAGCGCTCGGCGCTACCCTCCACGTCATGGACTGTGCGTATATCCGATGTACGTCTGTTTGTGAAAAGTGGACGTATCGGGGGCATGGTGGGAACGAGAGTGACAACATTCACACGTTCGCTAGGGGAGGGGACAAGCCACCTCCCCGGCGAATTAACGCCCCGCCCGCAAACTGGCCGTCTGGTCTTCATCGACCTCGAACGTCGCCGCGTCAATTGCGACACCGTAGTCACTCCGGGCTGCCTCTACCGAGACCAGCCCATCTACGACATCCTCTAACACCGACATCGGCTCCCGGCTGAACGGGTCAAAGAACCCGCCACCGCCGGGCAATTCGAGCGTCACCCCCGCCCCGGCTGGAAAGTCGCGCACACCCTTGCGCTCGAACACCTCACCGGTCGACGCTTCAATCCTGCCGAACCCACCTGGCTGCCCACCCTGGTAGCCCTGAGCGGCGTAACGAGTACGGTCGAACAAAGGAGAGAGTGAGAAAGGCCGTTCGCCACGCACCGAGACCTCCATGGTTTGTCCCAGGCCACCCCGAAATTTGCCCGGACCACCGGAATCCTGACGGAACTCGCGGCGATGCATGACCACCGGCGACAGACTCTCGATCACCTCGGCCGGCACGCCCGAGATTCCGCTCGGGAAAGCCGTCGCGTTGATGCCGTCCTTGTTTGGCCGCGCCCCAGTGCCCCCGGCCGAGAACCAGACGTAGGTCCAGACCTTGTCCGCTTCATCGCGGCCCGAGAATTGATTGATCCAGATGTTGGCGGCGCCCTCGGCCATTACCGAATCCGGCAGCGCCTCAGACAGGGCGCCAAAGATCGCGCCCGGCAGAAAGTGACCGATAATATGCCGCGCCCCAACCGGTGCCGGGTGTTGAGCATTGAGAATGCATCTCTCCGGCGCGCTGACATGCACCGGACGGAAGGAACCCTCGTTGTTGGGCACTTCCGGGGCAAGGGCGCACTTCACGGCATATGTCGTATAGGCGTGCGTGTAGTTCAGCACGACGTTGATCCCGAGCTTGCTCTCAGGGCTCGAGCCCGTCCAATCAACCCACAGCTCGTCGCCCTTTTTGTCGATCTTTACTTGCAACCGCACTGGCTCCTCATAGCCATCGGAGTAGACCGCGTTCTCGAATGAGCCGTCTGGCAAGCGGGAGATCGCCTCGCGCATGGCCTTTTCAGAGCGAAAGATAATCTCGTCGGCCAGCGGCTCGATCGACTCCAGTCCGAACTCGCTCATGAACTCCAGCAAACGCCGTCCGCCAACATCGTTTCCGGCGACTTGTGCATGAATGTCGCCCAGCACCGGTTCCGGGGTGCGGACATTGGCCGCAATCAGCTTGACCAGCTCGCTGTTCTCCTGGCCGGCATCATAGAGCTTGGTGATCGGCACGAAGAGTCCTTCTTCGTAGACCGATTTGGCGTCTGTCCCGAGTCCCCGGCCACCAATGTCGAGCACATGACAGGTGTTGCCGAAGAAGCCCACCAGGCGCTCTTCCTGAAAGACCGGAGTAATGACGGTGAAATCGTGCAGATGGCCGGAAGTCTTCTGCGGATCGTTGGTAATCAACACGTCACCCGGCACGAGCGTGTCCGAAGGGTAGACCGCCAGGAAATGGTGAATGCAGGTCGCCATGGCGTTGATGTGGCCCGGCGTGCCGGTGACGGCCTGGGCGATCATGTTGCCGCGCGTATCGAACACCCCCGCCGAGAGGTCGCCCGACTCGCGCACGATCGTCGTGAACGACGTCCGCATCAGCGCCGTCGCCTGCTCATTCACCACGGCAATCAGCCGGTTCCACATCACCTCAAGCTGAATCGGGTCGATGGTTGTCACTTTGGATACCTCCAGGTCAAACGTGATCTCAATGTCCAAACTGTCATCCCGAGCGCAACCTAATCAATCTGCGGTATGTCCACCACCACATTCAACAGCTCATCCACCGTCACTCGCCCGGCTCTACCAATGACCAGGGTGGATTCACGCTCCTCGATAATGGCCGGTCCGCCAAAACCCGCGCCGGGGCCGAAGCGGTAGCGGTCGAACACCGGCACCTCGACGAACGTGCCGTCCTCGGGCAGGTAGATCGGACGCTCGCCCTTGAGCGCGTCCAGCGCCATCGACGTGAGCCCTTCGGCGCTGCTCAGCTGCTCCAACGGCAGATCGGGACGCGGAGCTGAGACGACGACCCGCCAAGTGAGCGCCTCGATCGGGTTGCCTGGCGCGGTGCGCTCGTACAAGCGACGGTACACCTCTTCGAAAGCTGTCACTGCCTGGGCGAGCGTCTCCTCCCCGAGCTCGCCCGCGGGCATGGGCACCGCAACCTCGTGCCCCTGGCCGGCGTAACGCATCTCGACCGAGCGCGCAATCGTCATGTCCTCCGGCCGGACACCGGCCTGACCCAGAATCGCGCGTCCCTCAGACTCCATCTCAGAGTAGAGCCCGTTGATGTTGTGCCAGACAATGTCGCCGAGCTGGCCAAAATAGGTCCGCACGAAATCGAACGCCAGCGGCGCCGCCAGAAAGCCCACCGTGGACGTAACTCCCGCACCAAGTGGGACGATAAGTTGCGGTGAACGCAGAATCTCGGCTACCCGGTAAGCATGCACCGGCCCGGCCCCGCCAAAGGCAAACACCGGATACGCTCGCGGGTCTTTACCGCCCTCAATTGCGTGAATCCGGGCCGCGCTGGCCATGTTCTCGTTGACCACCTGATGAATGCCCCAGGCAGCCGCGTGCAGACCGAGGCCCAGTGGTTCAGCTACCTCGCGCATGATGGCCTCTTTCGCGCCCTGGATGTTGAGCGACATTTTGCCGCCCAGGAAATAGCGCGGGTCGAGATAGCCAAGCACCAGATCGGCGTCGGTCACCGTCGGGTGGGTTCCGCCATTGCCGTAACACACCGGGCCGGGGTCCGCGCCGGCGGAATCAGGCCCAACCTTGAGCAGTCCCAGTGAATCGACCCGCGCGATCGAGCCGCCGCCCGCACCGATCTCGATCATCTCGATCACTGGTACTTTCACCGGCAGGCCGGAGCCTTTCTTGAAGCGGTAAACCCGGCTTACCTCAAAATCAGACGTCGTCGAAGGCTCGCCGTCGTCGATGATGCAGGCCTTGGCGGTCGTGCCACCCATGTCGAACGACAGGATGTTCGGCCGGCCGGTTCTGCGGCCGTACTCCGAGGCTGCCAGCGCTCCCGCCGCCGGGCCGGACTCCACAAGCCGAATGGGATACTTGCTGGCCGTCTCGACGGTACAGATACCGCCGGACGAGAGCATGATGAACAGGCTGCCATCAAAGCCGAGCTCCGCTAGCGATACCTCGAGCTTCGCCAGATAGTCGACCACCACCGGCCTGACATATACATTGGCGATCGTCGTCGACGTGCGCTCGTACTCCCGGATCTCCGGCACGACCGATGATGAGGTCGAGACCGTCAAATCGGGCGCGAACTCGTTCAGGATGGCCTCGACCTGGCGCTCGTGCTCCGGGTTGCGATAGCTGTGCAGCAGGGCAATCGCCACCGCCTGGACGCCACTCTGAGCCAGATGCAGCGCCAGGTCTTTGACCTGGTCGGGATCGACTGGGGTCAGCACCGTACCGTCGGCCAGAATTCGCTCGTCAAGCTCCAGCCGCAGCCGCCTTGGAACGAGAGGCTTGGGAAGCTCCAGAAAAATATCGTACAGATCATAGCGATGCTCGCGGCCCATCTCGACCGCGTCGCGGAATCCCCTGGTGGTAATCAGAGCTGTCGGCACACCCTTGCGCTCGATGATCGCGTTGGTCACCAGCGTCGTGCCGTGCACGATCCGTTGCACCGACTGCGGAGTAATACCGGCGTCTTGCAGCGTCTGGGCCAGTCCCTCGGCGACAGCCCGGCTGGGATCATCCGGCGTCGTAAGTGTTTTTCCGATATGAAAGCGTCCTGAGCCAGCGTCAAACACCATGATATCGGTGAACGTCCCACCGATATCAACCCCAACCCGCACCCCGCCCGATTCGCCGGTCATCACGTTTCCTTGACTAATTCAAATGCGTCGAATCTTCGGTAGGAGAGGGGACAAGCCACCTCTCCTACCGTGAAGTGAAAGGCGCCACGACCTTATCAGCCCCGGCGAGTATAGGAACACTGTCAAAGATCCCGCAACTCATCAAATCCTCAGAAACGTTAGAATACCGATTTCACCCTCCTGGCGGTGCATCATGTACGCTTATCGTTGCTTATCCACTTGGGGAGTCGGATAGTTGGAGAAACCGTCACGGATCTGCCATGAGAGAAATTTTCCGCCGACAACCTAAATTTCGACCCACATCCGGCGGAGACGACGGTCGCCTTCAGGTTCCCGACGATCTCTGGGTGAAATGCCCGAAGTGCCAGGAACTCAGCTACACCAAAGAACATCTGCGCGCACTGAGGGTCTGCCATCGCTGTGGCTACCACTATCGCATCCCGGCTATCGACCGCATCGCCATGCTGGCTGACGAAGATTCATTTACCGAGTGGGACAATGAACTGCGCACGGCCGATCCGCTTGGCTTTCGGGTTGGCGACGAGTCCTATCAGGATAAGGCCGTTAGCACCGCCAGCAAAGCCGGTATTCCCGAAGCGGTTGTGTCCGGTTTATTGGCCATCGGAGGTCGCCCATTAGCCGTGGTCGTGACCGATTTCGCATTTATGGGCGCAAGCATGGGCTCGGTCTATGGCGAGAAGCTAACCCGTGCCTGCGAGCGCGCGGTTGAACGCGAGATCCCGCTGCTGACGGTCTCGTGCTCCGGGGGAGCGCGCATGCAGGAAGGACTCTTCTCGCTACTGCAAATGGCCAAGACAACAACCGCGTTAACCCGGCTCGGGCATGCCCGGCTGCCACACTTCTCGCTGTTGACCGACCCCTGCTACGGCGGTGTGACCGCCAGCTATGCAACCGTGGCCGATGTCGTCATGGCCGAGCCCGGTGCGCGCATCGGTTTCGCCGGGCCGCGAGTGATTGAACAGGTCACCCGTCAAAAGCTGCCTGAAGGATTTCAGACGGCCGAGTTTCTACTGGAGCATGGTTTGATCGACACCGTTGTGCCGCGCGGAGACCTGTTGACAACGCTCGCGATATTGATCGACTTCTACCAGAACGCCCGCAATCCGAGGCCGGCGCGAGAGACCGCGCCCGCCGAGCTAGCCCACTCCACGGCGAACGGGACTAGCGATGCCGGCTAATACCACCATGACTCCCTGGGACCGGGTAACAGTGGCACGACATCCGCAGAGGCCACGGGCGCTCGACTTCGTTGGGGACCTCTGTGATGACTTTATCGAGCTACACGGCGACCGCCAGCTCAGCGACGACCGGGCCTTGATTGGTGGCGTAGCCACGTTTCGGGGCCGTAGCATTATGGTGCTGGGCAACCAGAAGGGCCGCAACACCCGCGAGAACCTGGAGCGCAACTTCGGCATGGCCCGGCCACAGGGGTATCGCAAAGCGCTACGGTTGATGCGTCACGCCGAGAAGTTCCGGCTGCCGCTGATCAATTTCATCGACATTCCCGGAGCCGACCCCGGCCCGACCTCGGAAGAGCATGGTCAAGCGATGGCAATCGCCGACAATATCCACGCCCTGGCCGATCTCGAAGTTCCAACCATCGCCATCGTCATTGGCGAAGGCGGCAGCGGCGGCGCGCTGGCCCTGGGAGTGGCCGACCGCGTACTCATGCTCGAAAACTCCGTTTACACCGTCGCCAGCCCGGAAGCCAGCGCCTCGATCCTCTGGAAAGACGCCACCCAGGCTCCGGCGGCGGCAGCGGCGATGCGGATTACCGCTCCCGAGCTTCTGGATTTCGAGCTGATCGACGCCATCATCGCTGAATCTCCACCGGCCCACGAAGACACCGCCAAAGCCATCGCCGCCACCGGCGACGCCATTGAGCAGCATCTCTCAGAATTAGAGGATGTTCTGGCTGGTGAATACGGGCTTCAGACGCTCCTAGATCTGCGTTACCAGAAGTATCGCAAGATCGGCCGCTGGCAGGAAACCTCAAAGCCGTAATAACGCATGCGTATGTTGCCCGCGATTACAACTCCAACACCCGTAGCTCGTGCCCGGTGCGGTTCAGGTTCTCACCACCTTCGGGCGTAACCATCACCACGTCCTCAACCCGGATAAACGCGCCGTCGTCCATCACGACGCTGGGCTCGATGGTGAAGAACATGCCGGTCTGTAGCAGGGTGTCGTCGCCTTCCAGCAGGAAGGGTGGCTCGTGGACATCCTTACCGATGGCGTGGCCAAGACGATGAATGAACGCCGGGCCGTGTCCGGAGTCCTCGATGATCGAGCGGGCCACCCGGTCGAGCTGGGCGGCCGTAATCTGGCCATCCTTCATAGCCTCGATGGCCGCCGCCTGAGCTGAGATCACCAGGTCATACACCCTGCGGCGCTCTTCACTGGGCTCGCCGGTAAATACCGTCCTTCCGAAGTCTGAGCAGTACCCGTCGAGCAGCGCCCCGAAATCAAAAGCCACCGTGCAATCGCGTCCCAGTACCCGGTTGCTCGTGTTCTCAAACACATTCCCGTCACCAGACGCCGCGCCGCCAATGTACACGCTGGTGTGGAACGACACTCCATCCGCGCCGTGCCCATAGAGTATTCGGTCGATGATCCAGGTGATCTCACGTGAAGTCATCCCCAGCCGGAGCTGCGCCAGGATGTCCTCATATGCGTTATCAACCACGGCAACGGCGCGGCGCATGGCCTCTCGCTCGCCGTCGTCTTTCACCATCCTCATCGGTCCGAGAAATTCGTGGGCGTTGACCAGTTCGGCGTCCGGGGCGGCCTTGAGCATGTCTATCGCGGTGTTTGTCCACGCACGCTGCCCCAGGGCGATCGCGCCGTTGGAATCACCGCGCATTTCCCCGACGAGGCGGGTAAGCACTCCCGAATAATCCTCCGGCTCGCCAAGCACGTAGAGCTCGCTGATCCAGTCTTTGCCGGCAACCTGCCGCTCCATATGGGCGCTACCCATCCGCGGCTCGACAATCACCGGGCCGGCGTTCAGGCCCAGATACATCCCCGAAACCCAGTCGCCTGGCCGGTCGTCCTCGGTTGGGTTGGGAATCTCGCGGCTCAAGCCGGTGAGATATTCCAGCGTGCTCGAGACCGGCAGGAATAGAACGCTGATGCCACGCTCCTCCATCGCCACTCGCACACTGGCAATTCGCGCGCTGTAATCAACCAATCTTGCCCCCACTTCCACTCAGCTATTTGACACAGGTAGCCACGGTGAATATAGTACGTCAGGTTTAATCCAGCGCGTACCTTGAGATCGTCCCAGCCGGACCAGGCTTCCCGAACCGGGGCAACGTTGCCCCCAACCGGTGAAGTGCTGGTCTCTCCCAGATGCGAGCAGCATCGAGCGGCTGAGGTACTGCCGTGTTAGATCACGTTCGCCGGTCCACGGATCGGATCTAAACGAAGTTCCAGGAAGGGAGACCGGACGACGATGCAACACCGATGGGCTCAATTGGCCGCCATCACCGCCGCGTTACTGTTGCTTACCGCCTGCGGACGGGTAAACCTCGAAGATCTCACTCCGGAAGCGGTGAAAACGCAACAAGCGGAAGCGGTCATCACGGCCACCGCCGCGGCCGCGGAGCAAGAAGAGCTTGGCGACGAGTTCACCGGTAATCCGCAGCGCGGCAGGGTACAGTACGACGTCTGGTGCACCGGGTGCCACGACGGCGGGCGGGCCGAGCCAATTGTCGGCGAAGCCTTTCCGTTCTCTGAGTATGAAGAATTCTTTCGAACCGGCGGCGACATCGATCACCCAAACTACAACCCGGTCACCGGCCTGAGCGACCAGAACCTGATCGACATCCTCACCTACATCGCCACGGCAAACTAGGACTTCGACAACTCGATCCAGGAGCGCAGTAACCGGCCGGCAGGGGAGGGGACAAGCCACCTCCCATTCGCATCGACTTAGAGCATTTTCCGGAACGGTTGTCTGTCGTAGCGGCGCAATGAATTGCGCCGCTACGAACTACGCACATGAAAACCGCTATAAGCGGGATGTGGGAGAAGACTGGTTTGCTTCAAGTCATCCCTTCGGCTGCGCTCAGGGCAGGCTCTGGGGAACGAAGGATCTCGCTTGAGGCCGCCGAACGGGTAAACCAGAGATCCTTCGTTCCCCAGGATGACCATTTGTTCGTGATTCTCCGCTCTGCGATTCCTTACGTTGATGCAAATGGGAGGGGACAAGCCGCCTCCCCTACCGAGATCCATTCCCACACATTACCTCCGGACCCTATATCCGTCGAAAATCCTCTGACGTGTCTAGTCGCCGCGTGAAGCCCGCGATCACCCGCGCGCAGTTCTCCAGGTCGGTCAGGCTGACCAGCTCACTGGGCGAGTGCATATAGCGATTGGGGATCGAGACCAGGCCGGTTGGGATGCCGGCCCGGACACGGGCGATGGAATCAGCATCGGTTCCACTGTAAATTGGTGCGATCTCGACATGAAACGGGATGTCCTCCGCCTTGGCGGCCGCGACCAAGCCCTCGAACACTCTCGGGTGAATGGCCGAGCCACGCGCGAGTGATGGTCCCCCACCGATCTTCACCATACCGTTGCCGCGCACGTCTGCATCCGGGTGATCTGTCGCGTGGGTTACATCAATGGCGATCGCCACTGCTGGATCAAGGTTATATGCGCTGGTCTTGCCACCGTGGAGGCCGATTTCCTCTTGTACCGGGGCCACGGCCCAGACATCCGCCGCCGGGCGCTCGCCTTCGGCAAGCATCCGCAACGCTTCGAGTGCGACAAACGCGCCGGCACGATTGTCGATACCGCGGCATGCAATGCGATCATCGTTAAGCTCAACGACCGGCTGCTCGACAACACCCGGATCGCCAATCGAGACCTTCGAGCGCGCGTCATCACCATCAGTCGCGCCGATATCGATCCAGAGGGTTTTCAGCTTGGAGACCTTGCCGCGCTCGTCGGAGTCCATGTGGTGGATGGCCTTCTTGCCGATGACGCCGGTTACCGGACCATTGGCGCCCTGAATCCGGATGCGTTGGCCAACCAATACCTGGTCGTCCCATCCGCCAATCGGCTTGAACCAGAGGAAGCCGTCATCGTCGATGTGCGAGATCATGACACCGATTTCGTCGATGTGACCCTCGATCATTACTCGTGGACCATCACCCTTAAGCCGGGCATAGGACGTTCCCGACGAATCCACTGTCACCTCGTCGGCAAACTTCCCGGCTTCCTCGCGCCAGGCCCGCGCCGCCTCATCCTCGAACCCGGATGGGCTCGACGTGGCCAGCAACCGCTTCAGAAAATCCCTGGATGTGTCCTGCATATGCTCTCGTTTCTCCTTAGCCGGCAATTCCTCGCGGCATCGTACCAAGTCAACTGAGCGCCCGCTCGATCTGCCGGATTTTCAACGCCAGACCCAACGCGAGCCGGGTAGCAGCGTCGTCCAGGTCGCTGCCGGTTAGCTCGGATATACGGTTGAGCCGGTAGCCAAGCGTGTTGCGGTGGACACCAAGCAGCTCGGCCGCGCCGGTTGTCGATCCGCCAGCGGAAAGATAACCCTCAAGCGTTCTGATAAGGTCGCTACCTCGCTCGCGGTCGTGGTCTTCCAGCGCGCCAAGCCGGTTGGCGGCAAGCGCCAACATTCGCTCAGGTCCCTGATTGAACGCCGGCGGATCCCAGACCGGCAGCAATATACCGACCACATCGGCGTTACCGAGATTGTCTGCTTCCACGACCGGATCGCTCATGACTCCTGCCAACCACAGCCTGCCCAGCGTCCGCGCTTGCCGGGTCGCTCTCTCAATGTGTCGCAAGCCTGGTTGCTGCTCGCTGCGGGTCAACCCCAACGCTCCGTCAGTGCGCGCAACAGCTTGCAGCTCCTCCCACAGATCGTCGCCCCGCATCAGGACCGCAAGCTCTCCGGTTGGCAATATCGTAATGTGGCTCTGAACACCGCGGCTTAGTTTGCGGCGTACGCGACCCACTAGCCCCGTTTCTCTTGAGACGAATAGGGCGACTCGCAACGATTCGGAAGGATCGATGCCGAGGATTCCGGCCTGGGCGTCAATCCGGCCATCCGCTATCTTGCCAAGCAGCAGATCGGCCAGCAAAGACTCACGCTTCGGAGCGTCCAGGACAGCAGGCGCATCGCTCAGCGACCCCAGGAAGGCCTCGATCATCCGCGCCGTTTGGGACAGCACCAGCCTGGCCGTCTCGGGAGAGCCAGACGACCCAGAAGCCGTGGCCAGATAGAGCGGCTCATTCCCAGACGGGTGCAGGCGAACCACCAGCCACCGGCTCGTTTTCGTTTCGATGTGTAGCGGCAGCTCGTTTCCGCCATCGATCCGCGCCGGGGAAAAGGGCAACTCGCCCGGCGCGCTTCGTGAGCGGCCCAGTATTGTTCCTGCGCGGTCGAACAGCACCAGTTCGCTGCGGCCAACATCGCCGGCCACGGCAAACAGGGCGTCCAGATCGGCCCCGGAAATCGAGGCAGTTGAGAGCGCTCGTGAGAGATCCGACCCCAACCGGTAGAGCTCGCCACGATGCTCGGTGATGGTCCGGTTCAGGTATGACTCGGCATCAACCAGAAAACCTGTGTCTGCGCTGATTATCGGCACGCCAGGAATGGACGTGTTATTGAATTCACCATCGACCACCAACCCGGCCACTGGCTGGGCCGACAGCAGACGCATGATTTCCGGCCAGCTCACCATCTCCACTCGCTTGAGATGATCCAGCGTCCGCTGTGCCACAATGATGAGCTCGCCGCCGCGCAAGGGAGGCAGGGCAGGGATGCGGGGATGAATTGTCACCGCCCAGCTGAGCGGGCGCAGCAGCTCTGATTCGTCTCCGCGCCACTCTAGCCGCGGCTCCCAGGCCAGCACGTCACCGATGACAATCTCAGACAACAGCAACTCCAATAGCGATCTTGGTCACCTTGCACAAGCTCCATATCAAACGAGCATACGCCAAAAGTCCCGTTGTGCGAAGTGCTGTGAGATCAATCTGAGCTGCGGGGTTGGTTGTGGCAGCCAATCGTGTCACAATTCCCTATTGGAGCCATCCAATGGAGCAGGCCAACGTGTCGAAACCGCAGGAGGAACGTGTGTTGCAACTCGTTGTCGATCGCGAAAG
>JACCZH010000036.1 GCA_013696045.1 Chloroflexia bacterium | reverse complement strand
CGTGGAGCGCTATGAGGCCATCCAGCGGTTGACTCATTCCGGGCTGACGAGGAACCGAGCTGAATTCCAGTAAGATGCGTCGATCGTGAATGACGACACGCCGCAAACCGAAAGGCTCACTGCATGACCGCGCCATCGTTCGCACCCGCCCCGGATCCCGCCGCGCCGGCGAGCTTGCTCCAGATGATGACCGGCTACTGGGTCTCGCAGGCCCTGTACGTCACCGCTCGCCTGCGTGTCGCTGACCTGCTCGCCGACGGACCGCGATCCGTCGATGCGCTGGCGTCGGCGGCTGGTGCTCACCCGGCGGCACTCTTTCGCGTCTTACGCGCGCTTGCTAGCGTTGGTGTCTTCACCGAAACGGCGCCGAGGACGTTTGTCTTGACGACATTGGCCGATCTGTTGCGCAGTGATGTCCCCGGTTCCATGCGTGCACTCGCCCTCCCCTATGCCGAGGAGCAGTACCGCGCCTGGGAAGACTTGCTCCACAGTGTCCAGACCGGGACCCCGGCTTTCGACCAGCGTTTCGGGATGCCCTATTTCGACTACCTTGCCGAGCATCCTGACGCCGATGCCGTCTTCAAGAGGCGATGACGGGCTGGAGCACCCAGGGCGCTCGCGCCATTGCCGAGTCCCACGACTTCTCTCGATTTCAGACGATTGTCGATGTTGGCGGCGGATATGGGGCGCTGCTCGCCTCGATCCTGCTGCGAACGCCGGGCGCGCGCGGCGTGGTGTTCGACCAGCCACACGTCTTGGAGGCAGAGTGGCGACTACTGCCGTGGCGGTTCCGGAACGACCAAGTTGACGATGGGTCCGCGGACCGGCTTGGATTCACCACGACAGCAAAGAACAGCCTCTGAGAATTGGACGTGGCATGAAAGCATCCACGTGACCGCAGCACACGAATTCCCGGGAAGGAGGTGCGCCTGCGAGCTCGTATCCGTGCCATTCGCAGCATCGCGCGATCGGCGAACGAGCAGCGTGGACCCCACCCCCTGCGGCGTTCATGTCAATTTGGTTTCGTCGAAGACATCAACTTTTGAGAGTGATATGAACACACGTTGAGGAGTAGACGCGGGGTCGAAAGTGATGTGCAAGCGGGCCGACAACAGATACTGAAGTGTCGGTGCCAGTTCCGATCAGGACGTTAGTAGGATACCGTGCCCCTCTGACACGTCATAACATTTCTAGGACGTCCGGCGTTGCAGGACAGCAGTTCAACGTGTAAGCGCAGAATAGAGGTCACCATGGACTCGCGAAAAAGATTGGGCTCCTGTCGGCGAGTCGTGCGACAGCCTCTTCGTGGCCAGATCATGATTTTGTTTGCCGTCGCCAGCCTCGTGCTGGTCGGCATGGCGGCTCTGTCGGTCGACGCCGGCTTCCTCCTCGCGGAACGCCGGCAGGGCCAAGCGGCAGTTGACGCCGCCGCCTTGAGTGCCGCTCGAGCAGTTCTCGACCGAAAATCCAGTTCCATCGTTCAGGCGTCCGGCAAGGCGTATGGCGCACTCAACGGTGGGGTGCCTGAGAGCCAGGTTACCGTGCAGTGGCCCGTCCCGGGGTCAGGCCAATACACCGGCAACAAGTTTGTCCGGGTGACAATCACCAAGGACGTGCAAAAGTTCTTCCTGGGAGCTATTTATGGCGGCGATTGGCAGGTCACGAATACCGCCGTCGCTGGCCTCGACAGTGTGACCAAGCCATACGCGCTGGTTGCGCTCAACTGCCCGGGGATCGCGCTCAATGGTGGCATTCGCATCAACATCTCGGGACAAGGCAGTGCGATTTCGAATTGCAACATCACCAATAGTGGTAATTCGAGCATCTTCTCGGTTGGCGGATCGATCAATGCAGCTGGAACGATCGAGTCCAACGGTTCCTGGGTGGCTCCCGACGGCATCAATGCTGGTGCAAACCCCGCCGACGATCCGCTGGCAGGAGCGACCCCGCCCCCACCGGGCACGTCGAGAAACGTACCGACCTGCCTGAATGACCCCGTCTGCGTCATCGAGCCGGGGCACTACACCAGCAAATCGTTTACGGTCAAAAATACAGTCTGCATGAAGCCGGGAACGTACTATCTTGACGGCTCAACGCGGATCACCTTCCAGAACACGAACTCCACATTGACGAACAAGGTTCCACACAGTTTCAGTACGCCACAATGCTCCTCCGGGGTCGGAGGAGGGGTTCTCATCTACATCGCCGCGGGGTCCACCGCAGCGATTAATATTGGGAATGGAAAGATGGACCTCTCCACGTCTTACCCGGCCATCAACCCTGTGCCAAATCCATTACCCGCTACGGGAGCCTGCAGCCCAGGAGCCGCTCCATATACCGGGGCAACATGTGGGATGGTGTTCTGGATTGGCAACAGTAATCCATTCACCAGCAGCGGTAATGCCGTCGCGAAGTTCGAGGGCGTCATTTATGCTCCGCTGGCGCATGTGACCCTGCAGGGCACTCCAGGATCAAACGGCCTGCAGGTGATTGTTGGACAGCTGTCGTTGGGCGGCAACGCTGCCTTCAACATCGACTACCGGTCGTACGTGGTACTGGAC
>JACCZH010000019.1 GCA_013696045.1 Chloroflexia bacterium | reverse complement strand
AACTACGCCGCCGCTAAGGCCGGCATTATTGGGCTGACACTGGTGCTTGCGAACTCGCTCTCCCGCTACGGCGTCACCGCCAACGCGATCCTGCCCAGCGGCTCGACACGCATGATCGACTCGATTCCACGCGCCGTTGAAGCAGTCAAAGACACTGGCAAACTGCCGAGTGAGCTGGCAATCGGAACCGAGAAAGATCCGGACAACGTCGCACCGCTGGTCGCTTTCCTGGCGACTGACCAGGCGAGCGACATCACCGGCCACATCTTCGGCTCGTTCGGCTACAACATGACCCTCATGTCCCAGCCCAAGGTCATCAAGACGATCAAGGCCGACCACCAGTGGACCGTCGCCGAGCTGGCCGAGGTCGTCCCGAAAGCCTTCGGCCCCGAGTTCGAGACCGGCCCGGTCAACAAGCCCGGCATCACCGCCATGATCAACGAGCTTCCGGATGGTCAGTGGGTCGATGTTGGGGACGGCAAGCGCTACTGGGCATCGAAGATCGAACCGTATGGGGAACTGGTGTGGTGAAACCAAGTCATGGGGTCCGCCAAAAGTCCAACAGGGCTGAAGGTTATGACTATGCCGGAGCCGGTTCGTACTACGTGACGATCTGCACGCACGAGTTACAGAGCATCTTCGGGCATATCGAGGATGGAATGATGGTTACAAACGCGTTCGGACAGATCGTCACTGAAGAATGGCTTCGAATAGCCGCAGCACCACCTGACATCGAGTTGGACGCGTTCGTTATCATGCCCAATCACTTCCACGGCATTATCGTGATCCACGACGCCGAGCCACTCGTACGGGCTACGCCATGCGTCGCCCTCGGCGCAAAAGCGCCGGCTGTCTCGGCAAACGAGACTTGTGGCCGACAGGCGGCCCCTTCGGGCCCGAGGGCGACGCATGGCGTAGCCCGTACGAATGTTGGCGGCAGCCCTCGCGCGCAATCGCTTGGTGTGATCGTAGGGCAGATAAAGTCGGCTTCGTCTCGGCGTATCAACAGGCTTCGTGAAACGCCCGCCGCTACCATCTGGCACCGCAACTATTACGACCACATCATCCGTAACGAGAAAGATCTCGACCGCGTCCGGACCTACATCGCGAACAATCCCGCCAACTGGAGGTTCGATCGCGCAAATCGCTTGCCAAAGGAGACACTCACCCCATGACCACAACCGACATCTACGCCCACTCGATCACCAGCTCCATCGAACGGATCATTGCCTGCCTGGATGGGTTGAAAGCGGAGCAGATGAACTGGAAGCCGACTGCGCAGGACACGAATAGCCTGTATATACTGGCTGTCCACACGATGGCGAATGCCGAACAGACCGTGCTCAGTGTGCTGGGCGGAGAAGATATCCCGCGCGAGCGGGACGAGGAATTTCTAGCGACGGGAGAATCGGCAGACTGGATTCAGGAACGCTGGTCGGCGCTGAAGCCGAAGCTTGAAGCGAGCCTGGCGAACCTGCCGCAGGAGGCGCTCGACAAGCAGTACGAGCATCCGCGGCGCGGCGCGATCTCCGGCTATCAGGCGCTTCTGATCACCGCGACCCACGCCGCCGAGCATGTTGGCCATGCGGAAGTGACCCGCGATCTGCTAAAAGCACAAGTGTAAAATGCAACCTTCGGAAAGGGAGGAACCGCAGAACATGAGTATTTCAGGAAAGACAGCCATCGTGGGGGTAGCGGAATCGGACGAGATCGGCAAGGTTCCCGACAAGCCGGCGATTATGCTGCACGCAGAGGCAGCACGCTCGGCGCTGGCCGAGGCAGGGTTGACCAAGGACGACGTTGACGGTCTCTTTACCGCCGGCATCTCGACCACAGAGCTGGGCGAGTATATGGGTATCGAGCCGAGAGTGACCGACACGACCGCCGTCGGCGGCTCGTCGTTCGTCATTCACATCGCCCACGCCGCGACGGCCATCGCGACCGGCCGCTGCGAGGTTGCGCTCGTCACCCATGGCGAGAGCGGACGCTCGCGGGTTGGCATGGCGCGTCCCGCCATCGGTCCAGACTCGTTGCGCGGCCAATTCGAGGCTCCATACGGCTTGCCGCAGCCGGTCGGCGCGTACGCCATGGCCTGCACGCGACATATGCATGAATATGGCACCACCAAGGAGCAGCTGGCCGAGATCGCTGTTGCCACTCGCAAGTGGGCCATGCTCAATCCCAAGGCGTATATGCGCGACGAGATCACCATTCAGGACGTGCTCGAATCACGCCAGATCACCTACCCGTTCAACCTGCTCGACTGCTGCCTGGTCACCGACGCCGGTGGCGCCTATGTGATGACGTCGATGGAGCGGGCCAAGGACCTCAAGCAGGTTCCCATCGCCGTTCTGGGCGTCGGTGAAGGGCACGACCACGCCATGATCTCGCAGATGCCGAGCTACACCAGCTTCGCGGCCAAACAATCAGGCAAGACGGCCTTCGAGATGGCCGGCGTCACGCACGCCGATCTGGATCTGGCGATGATCTACGACTCATTCACCTACACGGTGTTGCTGTCGCTCGAAGAACTGGGCTTCTGTGCCAAAGGCGAGGGCGGAGATTTCGTGAGCAACCAGAGGACCGCGCCGGGCGGCGAGTTCCCGATGAACACCAACGGCGGCGGACTCTCCTACACCCACTCCGGCATGTACGGCATGTTCGCGATCATCGAGGGTGTGCGCCAGCTGCGCCACGACTACGCCGACCAGGGCATCCGCCAGGTCAAAGACGCCAAACTGGCCGTCGTCCACGGCACCGGCGGCGTCCTGTCGTCCGCCGGCACCACGATTCTGGGACGCGCGTAGAACCATCGCACGTACGAATTCGAATGGAGATCACAACACATGGCGGACTATAAGAAACCACTACCAACGCCTGATCCGGTGACACAGCCCTTCTGGGACAGCCTCAAGGCGCACGAGATGAAGATTCAGCGCTGCAACGACACCGGTAAATACTTTTTCTACCCGCGCGGGATGAGCCCGTTCACGCTGTCTGACAACATCTCCTGGGAGCCCGTTACCGGCAAAGGCACGCTGCACGCCTTCACGATCGTTTACAACCAGCGCGCGCCCGGGTTCTCCGAGGAAGTGCCCTACGTTGTGGCCATGATCGACCTCGAAGAGGGCGCGAGGATGATGACCAACCTGATCGATGTCCAGCCCGACCCCGAGCACGTCAAGATCGGCATGCCGGTCGAGATCGTCTACGAGGACGCCACCGACGAGATCACCCTGCCGAAATTCCGGCCGGCGTAAGGAGAGCATCCACACGTCGTTTCGTACGGGCGACCGGTTCGGTCGCCCTCTCCCATCCAGCCAACAAAAGGGCGACCGAACCGGTCGCCCGTACGAAACGACGTGTGGATGCTCTCCTTACGCCGGCCGGAA
>JACCZH010000559.1 GCA_013696045.1 Chloroflexia bacterium | reverse complement strand
GATTCTCACCGGGCAGAGGATACCGGGCACTCTATCCCGGAGATCTACACCGAGCTACGCTCTCTGGGAATTGACTGGCGGACCTCGTTCGTGGGTGGGGAGCAGAAGCGGGTGGCTTTTCCGGGATAGGCGGTCAACCTGTCACGTCGACCACAGCCGGTGGTCAAAGGTTAAGCCGGCGGAAGATTGCGCGCGGGAGATGCCGCAGGACGGACATTACCCAGCGGATCTTACCAGGCACCCAGACCATCTCATGGTTACGGCGCAGGCCGGCAACGATGGCTTGCGCCACTTCCTCTGGAGTCGCTGCAAGTGGAGCGTCTTCCATGTGGGACGTCATCTTGGATTTGACGAAACCGGGACGGACGATCATGACGTTGACGCCGCTGCCTTTGAGCGCGTCTCCGAGCCCCTGGGCAAACCAGTCGATGCCTGCTTTGGATGAGCCGTAGATGTAGTTCGAGCGGCGCGGACGCTCGGCCGCGACGGTGGACATAACCACGATAGTGCCGTGTCCCTGATGTTTCAGTGCGGCTGCGATTGGGATCAAGACGGACACTGCTCCCACGTAGTTGCTCTGAATGACGGTAAGCGTGCGCTCGCGGTCAAGTTCGTCTTCCATCTGGCTTCCGAGCGTTCCGAACGCGACGAAGACAAGATCGACGTCGCCGTTGTGCGAGAACACCTGATCAACGAATGCCTCGTGGCTCCCGGTGTCCGCGCCGTCGAAGTGGGTGACCTCAACGCTGGTCGCGCCTAGCTCGCGTAGATCGGCGGCGCGTGCCTCAAGACGTTCGGGCGAGCGGCCCGCCAGGATGATCGTCCGGGTACGCGCGCAAATGAGCTCGCGCAACGTCGCGAAGGCGATATCCGAATCGCCACCGAGAACAAGAACGCTTTGGACCGCTCCGAGCGAATTTTTCATGTGTCGTTATCCCTCTGCCCTGAGGCGCAAGCGCCGGTCGAGATCTGAGCGCATTATCCGCTGAGGATCAATCTGCGCCACGGTATCGCGCCAACTCATCAATTGAGGGTACATGACAGGCAGCAACTCCGGGCGCATGCGCGAGTCCTTGGCCAGATAGATCCTGCCGCCAGCATCGGCAACCAGATCGTCGAAGTGGTCCAGTAGCTCGTTCAAATCCGGGATTCCGGCCGGGATATCGACCGCGAGCGTCCAGCCTGGGATGGCGAAGGACAGTGGTCCGCGCGCCGGTCCCATGCGTTTCAAGACCGCCAGCGAGCTCGGCCAGCCGCCGTCGGCCAACGCTTCGATAATCGTTCGAACGATGTCGTGGCGGGTGTCTGGCACAACGAACTGGTACTGAAGAAATCCAAGAGGACCGTGAAAGCGGTTCCACTCGCCAATCCAGTCCAGTGGGTAGAAGAACTGCTTGATGGTGTGCAGCGCATCGCGTTCTTGACACGGCGCCTTGCGGTACCAGGCCTGATTCAGGAGCTTGACGCTGGACGTTCGCAATAAGCCGGGAGGCACGAATGGCGGTGCGGTGACGCCTGGACCGGGCCGCGTTGAGAGTGCCGTTGCACGCTCACCCGATTTGAGGTCCTGTAACATGGCGTGATTGCCACGCATGAGAATGGAGCGTCCAAGCGACGATCCGCGAGCCATGCAGTCCACCCAGGCCACTGAATACTGGTAACGCTCGTCTCCAGACTGTTGGAGATGCATCACCTCGTCCAGATCGCGGGTGCGGTCGGTGTCCACCACAATGCGAGAGGTTTCGACGCGCGGAAGTTTCAGTGTTGCCCGCAGAATGATGCCGGTCATACCCATGCCCCCAGCGGTGGCCCAGAAAAGCCCGGCGTTTTGCTCCGGCGACGCCGTTTGCCGTTCTCCGGTCGGGGTGAGAATGTCGATTGCCGTGACGTGGTTGCAGAAGCTGCCGTCGACATGATGATTTTTGCCGTGGATGTCACTGGCGATCGCTCCGCCGACCGTGACGAACTGGGTGCCGGGCGACACCGGCAGAAAGAATCCAAATGGAAGGACCATGGACGTTAGTTGTTGCAGGCTCAACCCGGCTTCGACGCCAATGAGTCCGTTTTCGACATCGAAGTGATGAACGTGGTTCAAACCGGTCATGTCGAGCACTGAGCCGCCCGCGTTTTGTGCGGGATCACCGTAGCTGCGCCCAAGTCCGCGGGCAATCAGTCCACGTTCTGGACTCGCGGTCATCAAGCGCGAGATGTCAGCCTCGGTTGTGGGCCGAGAAACGGTTGCCAGTGTCGGGGCGGTTCGGCCCCAGCCTGTGAGCAGGCGTTGAGCTGGCAAGCCATCTTCGCCGGTCATACCGGTCATTGATTTCAGACGCTTTAGCACGCTTTGTCCCACCGTTTGAAAATGCAGGTGCAATATGAAACCCCGCCGGAGCGGGGTTCGTCAGGGTGCCGAGGGGCGGGATCGAACCGCCGACACTACGATTTTCAGTCGTATGCTCTACCAACTGAGCTACCTCGGCATGAGGTGATGGTTCCACCCAACGCAGGTTCGCGCATCTCGCGCTCGTGCCCACGAATGGGCAGCGATGAGTATAGCCAATGGGCAGACCATTTCCAAATGCCGTGTCTGCGGGTTGATCCCGGGCGGACGGCGTTCACGTCGGGGATTGCTGGCGGCAGAGCGATGTAAACGTTGCCTCAGGATGACTGGAAAAGAGAGATCTTCTCCCGAATCCCCGTTGACTTGATGCGTGTGGGGCGCACAGCCGTATGCCGCGACGGTAGGCGCGTCAAACGGCTTCAGTACCTCTGTAGCTTTATGCGCGACACGCAATAGGGTAGGATGACCGGGAGAATCAGATTGCGTGAGAGCCAGAACTGCATGTTGAAGCCCGAGGAACTTGCCCGGCAAGGAATCGACGCGGCCCTGGTAGCGGCCGGATGGGTGGTGCAGGATTATCGCGCCATGAATCTGTATGCCGGCTGCGGCGTTGCCGTGCGCGAGTTCAGCCTGACGGGCGGGCACGGCTTTGCCGACTATCTGCTCTTCGTTGACCGGCAGGCGGTTGGGGCCGTTGAAGCCAAGAAGCAGGGCACGACGCTCACCGGGGTTGAGATTCAGTCAGCGAAGTACGGCGCGGGACTGCCAGAGGGCATCCCGGCCCCGGTGCGTCCGCTGCCATTTCTGTATGAGAGCACCGGCATCGAGACGCGCTTCACCAGCCGGCTTGACCCCGAGCCGCGCAGTAGACGGGTCTTTAACTTCCACAAACCGGAGACGCTGGGACGCTGGCTTAAGAGGCATCAGCGGTTTGAGCCTGCCGGTAGATGGGCTGCCGAGGAAGACGAGCCGTATGTGGTTGACCTGTCCGGGGGATCGCGAGTAGCCCTCCGGCGCGGTCTGCAGACCATGCCACCAATCATCGAGACGGGGCTCTGGGCAGCCCAGATAGCCGCCGTGCGGAACCTGGAGCAGTCGCTCAGGAACGATCACCCGCGCTCGCTGGTGCAGATGGCGACCGGCAGCGGCAAGACGTTCACATCCATCACCAGCATCTACCGGCTGATCAAGTATGGCGGCGCGGAACGGGTGCTGTTTCTGGTGGACAGGGCCAATCTGGGCAGGCAGACACTCAAGGAGTTCCAGAACTACACCACCCCGGACGACGGCCGCAAGTTCACCGAGCTCTATAACGTGCAGCTGCTGACCTCCAACAAGATCGACCCGGTGGCCAGGGTCGTGATCACCACCATCCAGCGGCTGTTTTCGATGCTGCGTGGTGACGAGGAGTTCGATGCAACATTGGAAGAGGGCTCCACATTCGACTCGCTGAGCGCACCGACCCGCGAGCCGGTTCCGGTTGCCTACAACCCGGCGATCCCGGTCGAGACCTTCGACGTCATCTTCACCGACGAGTGCCACCGCTCGATTTACAACCTGTGGCGACAGGTGCTCGAGTACTTCGATGCCTACCTGATTGGGCTGACCGCCACGCCGTCGAAACAGACCTTCGCCTTCTTTAACCAGAATCTGGTCATGGAGTACAACCACCAGCAGGCCGTCATCGACCGGGTGAACGTCGATTACGTTATCTACCGGATCCGCACGAAGATCACCGAGGGTGGCTCGACGGTCGAAGCGGGCCCGCACGTCGACAAGCGTGACCGGCTGACCAGGGCGGAACGCTGGGAGCTGCTGGACGAGGAGTTCTCCTACGACCCCAACCAGCTGGACCGCGCGGTGGTCTCGATGGGCCAGATGCGCGCCATCGTGCGCGAGTTCCGCGACAAGCTCTTCAGCGAGATTTTCCCCGGACGCAACCAGGTCCCGAAGACGCTGATTTTTGCCAAGGACGACTCGCACGCTGATGATATTGTGAAGATCGTGCGCGAGGAGTTCGGCAAGGGCAACGACTTCTGCCAGAAGATCACCTATCGCACGACAGGCAGGAAGCCCGAAGACCTGTTGCAGGATTTTCGCAACTCGTACAACCCGCGTATAGTCGTGACGGTGGACATGATCGCGACCGGCACCGACATCAAGCCGCTTGAGATTGTGATGTTCATGCGGGCCGTGAAGAGCCGCAACTTCTTCGAGCAGATGAAGGGGCGTGGAGTGCGGGTCATCAACGACACCGATTTCAACCAGGTCACTCCCGACGCGTCGGGCAAGACACACTTCGTGCTGATTGACTGTGTCGGTGTCACCGAGCAGATCATGACCGACAGTCCGCCGCTGGAGCGCAACCCCACGATTGCCTTCGACAAGCTGCTCAATCTCGTTACCCTTGGCAACATCGATGAGGATGTCCTGTCGAGCCTGGCGGGGCGGCTCTCCAGGCTCGACCACCAGCTCGGCAGCCCGGACCGCGAGAAACTGGCCCAAACAGCTGGCGGCATGACGATTCAGGACATCGCCCAGGGGCTGCTGGACGCCATCGATCCGGACCGGCAGCGTGCGACCGCACAGCAGGCCAACGGTCTCGCGGACGACGTCGAGCCGGCGCCGGAACAACTGAAGGCGGCACGGCAGCGGATGATGCGGGCCGCGGTCAGGCCGCTGGCCGCCAACCCCGAGCTGCGGAACCAGATTATCGATGTGAAGCAACGCTTCGAGCAGACCATCGACACCATCAGCGTGGATGAGATTATCGACTCCGGCTATTCAGCCGCTGCCAGAGAGAAGGCCGAGAAGCTGGTGCGATCGTTTGAGACGTATATTGAGGAGCACAAGGACGAGATCACAGCGCTGCAAGTGCTTTACAATCGTCCCTATGCCCAGCGCTTGCGCCTTCACGACATGAGAGCCCTGGCTGACTCGATAGCGTCTCCGCCCCGGTCCTGGACCCAGGACGCTCTCTGGCACGCCTACGAAACGCTCGATAGAACGAAGGTGCGCGGATCGGCCGGGACAATGTTGACCAACGTCGTGTCGCTCGTGAGATACGCAACCCATCAGACAGACGAGCTCGTGCCTTTCCCGGAACAGGCGCAGGCTCGCTTCGACGCCTGGATTGTTGAGCAAGAGGGCCTTGGAAGAACATTCACGACGGAGCAGCGGCAGTGGCTACAGGACATCTGCAACCACATTGGCGGTAATCTGCGCATCGAGCGGGACGATTTTGACTATGTGCCGTTTGCCCAGCAGGGTGGATTGGGGAAGGTGTAT
>JACCZH010000548.1 GCA_013696045.1 Chloroflexia bacterium | reverse complement strand
AAACCGCCCGCGACACTCGTGTCGCGGGCGGTTTGTCCTTTGTGTCACTTTAAGAGAATGACGCTAGTCCGCCGACTTGGCAGCCACCTTATCGTGGCGCTCAGACGAGCGCGAAGCCTTGGGCGCTTCCTGACGAGTCTCCCGCTGAACCGAGAACTCGTCTGGAAGGGCAACTTCCAGCGCTTCGTCAATGGTTTCGACCAGAACGATGTTCAGCTCGTTCACCAGGTTTTCCGGCAGGTCATCAAGATCGACCTCATTGCGCCGGGGGATAATGAACGTTGTCACGCCAGCCCGCTGCGCCGCCAACGCCTTCTCCTTGATGCCGCCGACTGGCAGCACCTGACCACGCAGGGTGATCTCACCAGTCATGGCAACATCATCACGAGCCGCGATACCGGTCAATAACGAAACCAGCGCCGTCGTGAGCGCTACACCAGCTGACGGTCCATCTTTCGGAGTTGCCCCAGCCGGCACGTGCACATGGATGTCGATGTCCTTAAACACATCCGGGTCGATACCGAGGTCACCCGCCCGCGCTCGCACGAACGACATCGCTGCTTGTGCTGACTCCCGCATCACGTCGCCAAGCTGTCCAGTGATCGTCAGCCCGCCACGGCCGCCATACTGGCTTGTCTCGATAAACATGATGTCGCCACCAACCGCGGTCACGCCGACACCGATCGCCACACCGGGATTGGATGTGCGGGTTGCCAGCTCTTCGAAGAAGTAGCGTGGCCGCCCCAGGTACTCGCGCACCTCTTCGCGAGTGACCACGTCCGGCAACTCTTCGTCAGATGCCAGGCGTGTCGCCAGCTTGCGGCAGACGGATCCAATCTCCCGCTCCAGGTTGCGGACGCCGCTCTCGCGGGTGTAGTGCTGGATGATTGCCAGAATTGCGTCGTCGTCCCAGGCAATCTCATCTACCGTGAGCGCATGCGATTTCATCTGCTTCGGCACCAGATAGCGCTTGGCAATGTTGAGCTTCTCGTCGTCGGTATAACCCGACAGCTGGATAATCTCCATCCGGTCCCGCAGCGGAGCCGGAATTGGATCAAGCAGATTCGCGGTCGTTACAAACATAACCTTGCTGAGGTCGAATGGTACGTCCAGATAGTGGTCACGGAACGTATCATTCTGCTCGGGATCCAGCACCTCAAGCAACGCGGACGAAGGATCGCCACGCCAGTCGTTGCCCATCTTGTCAACCTCATCAAGCACGAACACCGGGTCGTTTGCGCCGGCACGCCGGATAGCCTGAATAATCCGGCCCGGCATTGCGCCAATATATGTGCGCCGGTGTCCGCGAATCTCGGCTTCATCGCGGACGCCCCCGAGCGACATGCGGGTGAATTCCCGGCCCAATGCCTCAGCGATGCCCTGGGCCAGCGATGTCTTACCAACACCTGGAGGCCCCACGAAACACAGAATCGGCTCGCGACCGGCGATTTCCTCACCGGCTTCAACACGAGCTTGTCGCAAGCGGCGAACCGCCAGATATTCCAGAATGCGGTCCTTAGGCTTTTCCATGTCCCAGTGGTCTCGATCGAGGATCTCACGAGCTCGTTTGACATCAATGGTGTCTTCGGTTGATGTCTGCCACGGCAAGGAGGTAAGCCAGTCGAGATAGGTCTTGATAACTCCATACTCAGCCGCCGCAGGCGGTAGTTTCGACAGCCGGTCCAGCTCGCGACGAGCTTCGCGATCCGGTTCCTCAGGCATCCCGGAAGAATCTATCTTCTGACGCAACTCTTCGACCTCGGCCTCCTGGCCGTCGGACTCGCCAAGCTCGCGCTGGATCGCCTTGAGTTGCTCGCGCAGGTAGTACTCGCGCTGAGTACGTCCAACCTCTTCTTGAACCTCGCCCTGAATCTTCTTACCCAGCTCAAGAAGGTCAAGCTCCTTGGTCATGAATGTCGAGATCTCTTGCAGCTTCTCACGCACAGTGTCGTATTCAAGCAGTTTCTGCCGCTCTTCGGGATCCATGCGCAGGTTCGTTGCGATCAGATAGACAAGCTGCAGTGGGTCATCGATATTCACAGCGGCCGTGACAAGCTCATCAGGCAGGTTTGACACGAGGCTGACCAAACGCTGAAAGAGCTCGGTGGTCGAGCGCATAAGCGCTTCAGTTTCAATGTTTTCTTCGTCGTCATGGTGCTCATCATGATCTTCGATCACCGCGGTCAGATATGGCTCTTCAGCCACCCACTCGGCGATCTTCACTCGTTTGAGTCCCTGGACGGCCAAACGCACCGACCCGTCTGGAACGCGCATCATCTGATGAATCGTTGCGAGCGTGCCAATCTCGCGGGTTTCACCCGGACCGGCGCCATCAGACTCTGGATCGTTTTGCATGACCAGCACCACGGTCCGGTCTCCCGATGCCACGGCGTCAATCAGTCTGAGAGAGCGAGGTTGAGCGGCCGCAAGCGGCACAACGGTAAGCGGAAGCACAACCGTGCCGCGCAACGGCAGCACCGGGAGCACCCGCCGGTCTGAATCCCCTGCTGGCGATATCTCGTCTGGATTCGCGAATTCAGGCTCGATTTCAATAGGAACGTTCTGTTCATCCACCAATGGATGACTCCTTTAACCCTAGTGTGCAGTAAGTAATGATGGAGTCCGGGCGACAACGCAACTCACCAGCACAAACGTTATTGACCTTGAAGATTGATGGCGACGCGTGTTGGTTGTACACGCTGAAGCCGGACGCGCAGAAGACCGTTGTCGTAGGACGCTTCGATGTGCTCGTAGTCAACGGCAAATGGAAGATAGACGTCCGCGGCGAAAGGACCGTACAGAATGCCCATCTCATGGATAGAGCGCTGCGCTTCGTCGCAGAGAGGCGGCCGTTCGCCTCGAATCGTAAGGACCCGGTCATCGATCGCGACTTCGACCTGCTCCTGACTTATACCGGCAATCTCCGCCAGCACGAAGAGCGCGTCTTCAGTTTCGTACACCTCGATAGGGGGCCGCCAGGTAAGTACAAGGCCGTTCGGCACACGTCGCTGAACGCTTCTGGCGTGGATAAACATGGAATGGAAGATGTCTTCCATTTCATGCCGGATGCGCTCCGGATCCCTGTTACCTCGTTTGCGCACCATTGACATTAATTGAACCCTCCAAACCGTCCATGATATTGCAGCGAAAACCAACGATTTGCGTCACCGAATGACCGTATCAGGCAGTTTGCGTACTGCTACGTTCAGCTTTACTCAGTCTAGCACGTAACCAGAACCTTGACAAGGATCGACTCAACTTAAGATGCATTGGTGATGTCATGTCCACGGGCCATACAAAATGACGATACTCGTCATACCCCATAGGAAAACAGACCCAAGCAACGGTCGATCGGTGAGTATCAGCTGCTCTGGCGCGCCGCCCTCTTGTCGTTGATGAACGAGAAAGAGATAGCGAAATATTCCATAGAGCACGAATGGGATCGTCGCCATCATCAGATGGTTCGACGGCAGATTCGGCGCAACGACAGTGTAGAGCGAATATGCCATCACCGTCGCGCCGGCGGTAACGACGATATATTGGTCCAGCAACGGCGCGCTGTATTCGTCAAGATTCTTTCGATGCGAGCCCGCATCGTCTTCAAGCAGGACCAGTTCACTTCGGCGCTTCCCAAACCCAATGAAGAGCGACAGCACAATCGTGCATACATACAGCCAAGGACTAATGGGCACGCCTAGCACCACCGCTCCTCCGGCTGCTCTCAGCACGAACCCTGTTGAAATGGAGAAGACATCCACGATGACGAAATGCTTCAAATACATCGAATATGAAATATTAAGGAGCATGTAGCCGGCCAGCACCCCGGCAAACGCCGGTGCAATATAGAGACCGGCGCCAAGCGCCACCAGGGCAAGAACCGCCGACATCACCATGGCGTGCTCTGGAGCTACCTGCCCAGCTGCAATCGGACGGAACTGTTTCACTGGATGATGACGATCCTCCTCACGATCTCTAAGATCGTTAAGAAGGTAAACGGCGCTGCTCGCCATACAGAAACACACAAACGCTAGTGAAACCTCCAGGATGAGACCGAGGTCGAAGAGGTTGGCGGAAAACACCAGCGCCGCAAACACCAGGACGTTCTTCATCCATTGTTTGGGTCGCATGGCGAGAATGTACGGCGTGGCAGAGCGAGCCGCCGTTGGGGCGAACGCATGGTCTTGATCGATTGTCATAGCGTGGTCACGGTTTCACGTAGCGCGGGCGGGTAGCTGCTTTCTCCCGCGCCGCTACTCCTTGGCAAAAGCTTCGGTGCTGTACACGTTCGCAGCGTTCCACACCATCCAACCGGACGCGCCAAAGTCCTCCGTAGCCTGAATCTGGGCATACACTTCAGCCGCGCCGTACTCAATGCCTTCCCCGTAGGAGAAGTCTTGAATCCATGGTCGGAACTTATAGCTCTTGTCACCGAGTCGTTCAGCGCCACTCTGCAAACTCCAGAGGATCACTTCGTACGGATGGTTGTTCGGGATATCGAGTCCCATGGCCCCGGGATGAAAGTGCGACGGATAAATCATCGGGCAGATGACGTCAACGTAGGGTTCGATCGATTCAAGCTGTTGACCAATGCCGCCGTCTGACTCTTCAAAGAGCGTGAACCCGAAGATGTCTACGGCTAAGTATGCACCGGTAGGAGCCAGCGCGACCTGCATCTGCTGAAGAAACCCTGAGATTGCTTGCGATTGGGTTTCGTCCCCGAAATCAGTGCCGTACTCTGCTGTCTCTAGCAGGCCGTCAGTTGGAAAGCGAATGTAGTCAAGCTGAATCTCATCAAAGCCCAGGTTGGCAGCCTCAACAGCCAGATCGATGTTGTATTGCCACACAGTGCGTTCATACGCATTTACCCAGGCCAGCCCATCGTAGGTCACCCATAAGCCTCCGGTTGTTGAGTCACGGATTGCAAGCTCTGGACGCTGTTCCGCCAGAATAGGGTCTTCAAACACTACTATCCGGGCAATGCTATACAGATCTCGCTCTTTCAAGTCGTCAAGCTTCTGTCGCACGTCGAGGAGCTCGTTGACAGCGCCAATCTCTCGCGCGAGGGGGACCTGGGTGTCGTATAAGACCTGCCCGCTAGAATCTTTCAAATCGACTACCATCGCATTAACTTCTGTGTTGTCCGCGACCTGGAGCAGCGCCTCCCAGCTCTCGTCGCTAGCAACTGTCAACCCTGTCGCATAGAGGGATCGAACGACGAAGCGCGTTAAGGACGCATTGAAGACCATGTCATCCGGTAGCTCGTCAGCCAGCGCCTCGCGGTAGCCAGATTTCTTGACGACGACACTGCCGGACGCCGGAATACCGCTCAACCTGTAGGTGCCATCCGGGGCGCTCGTCGTGACCGCCTCGCCAATCTGAATGGTAGCGTCGGGCAGCGGCGCTCCCGTATCGTCGGTTATGAGTCCGGTTACAACGTCCACACGAATCTCGAAATCCATCTCAATGCTCTCGCCGACGGTTTGAGCGTGGGGAGAATACCCATCTAGATCGACACTCACGGTCGCATTGCGAGGAATGTTGTTCAGAACGTAACGACCTTCGTCGTCGGTAATAGCTTTGACGGTGGCGTCACCATCGCCGGTCGCCATCACAGTCACTCCAGGAATGGGGTCACCGGTAAGCTGATTGGTTACCTGGCCCTGGAGGATAGTTGGACGTAGCTGGATCTCCAGATCTTCAGCGCCCGGAGTGACAGCGAACTGAGTGGCTTCATAGTTCTCGCGTGATATCGAGAGAGCAGTTGCATCGCGCTCAGCAACGCTGAACTCACCACTGCCATTGGTGGTCACGGAGGATCCGGACGACGACACGACCGCGCCTGAAACTGGCTCGTTCGTGTAGGCATTACGCACAATGCCCGACAGCCCGTCAGGGCTGCCAAAAGACGGCAATCCGGTCATCAGGAGCAACAGCAGAAGAGGCACAGCCAAAATCAGGCTGTACCACCAGCTCACGCGGTCCCATCTCCGTGCCCGTCGATGTTGTGCTGGTTGCCGGGTGTCATAGTCAGATTGTGAGATCAAACACGCCCTCCCCGAGCGCGGCAGGGTTGCACTACATCATTGTACGCGCCTCTGCACAAGCTATTCGTGACCGTGTAAGGCCGTCCCAACGCATTCAGAGACGTACGCCGCGCCCCTGTCATCCCAGGCAACAGCCAAATTTATGCCCGCGTAAGTGTACACCCACACCGTATTCGCCGCGTAAGGCCGTCGCAGGCAATGAACAGAAAGCATATTAACCGATAAAGTCTAGCAACGTCTGAGTATCCGCATAGCGATCCACGCTGCCCATAATGATAGTGACTACCCGATGGTCACCTATCCATGTTGCATTCAGCAGACACTCCCCCGCATTATCGGTCGAACCTGTTTTGACGCCAAATGATTCCCCATCCAGCACGAACTGATTCGTCGACACAAGGTAGAGATCCCGTGGGTTGGACCCATCGATTGGCACAATCGCATCCGGCATGGCTGCAATCTCGGCCAGAATCGGGTCGGCAAGGAGACGCTGCGTTGCTCGCAGCATATCCCACGCTGTCACGTAATGGTCTACGGAGTCGATTCCCACTGGGTTTGAGAAATGTGACCCGCTCATCCCATGATGCGCGGCATACGCGTTCATCTCATCCACGAAACGCCCCACAGGGTCTTGTGTAGAAGGATCCAGTCGCAAGCCCGACACGCGCGCCAGTGCTAACGCCGAATCTCCGCCTGACGACAGCAGCGTTCCGTGCAGTAACGCGTCAACCGTTACAACATCGCCAAGCTCAAGCCCCATCTTCGAATAATCATCCGCCAGTATCAGGTCACTCGGTTCGATACTGACCTCTTCCTCCAGATCCAGAATATCCCCCGCAACCAACGCAGTAACAATTTTCATGGTGCTGGCTGGAGCAACCTGGGTGTGTGCTTCCCGTTCGAAGAGTGCCGCTCCGCTCGTCAGGTCCACCGCCAGCGCGACTCGGGCGGTAATGACCGGCGGAGAGTGTTCGCTTGCTTCTGGACTCGCAACGGACGCGGTCGGAGTTACGATGGACACCGGGCTGTCGAAACCTGCGCCTGGAGCCGGGCCAACAACTCCATCGTGGCCATCGGATGGCGGCAGACTGAGTAGCAGGAGCAGCAGAATAAACGGCGCTGGCAGGATCAGGCTGTGCCACCAGCTAACACTGGCCCAGGGCCGGGATCGGCGTCGGCCGCCGTTATGTCGGTTCACATCCACTCTAAACTCTCCCGATGCATCGCCGCCGGAGCAAAATCATCTCGCCTGACACGTTAGATCCGTCGTGGGCGTGCTTATCCGATTCGTCGTCGCATACGCTAGCTGCCTATTCACCCGTTCGTCGGACGCTGATTCTACGCGCGAGCGCGCCGGAAATGCACTCGTGTATGCCTCGCCAAGGGTGATTGTGCGACAAATCACGCGAAAATTGACCCGGTTTGGGGCTGGTTCGTATAATCTCAACGATACGGCACGCTTTGCCCTCCTTCGACCCGCAACAAACCACGGCGAACCAGACGCGGTGGCCAGGATAGGAATATAGCCTCCGATGGAGTTTGCTGAGGTCGTCCACAACCTGCTCCCGGATCTTAACGCGGTCGAAGCTCGGCTTCGTAAGGCCGCTGATTTAAACTTCCCGATGCTGGGCGACATCGTAGACACGCTGATCGGCGCGGGTGGAAAACGCCTACGGCCGTTATTGTTGCTCTTATCCGCCAAGCCGTTCGACTACGACATCAACGTCCTTGCGCCTGCCGCCGCGGGCATCGAGATGTTGCATACGGCATCTCTCGTTCACGATGACACTATTGACCGAGCCCAACTGCGGCGAGGCCAACCGACGCTCAATTCAATGTTCGATACCGGCACGGTAATCATGCTGGGCGATTATCTGTTTGCAAGGTCCGCTATGCTGGCGGCGGAGACCATGAACCCGAGAGTAGTGTCGGTCTTCGCGGCCACACTGGGTTATATCTGTGACGGCCAGCTACACGAGATCCTCACCGCGCACAACCTGGAGCAGACCCGCGAAGATTATGAGCGCCGTATCTATGGGAAGACAGCATCGCTTTTTGCCGGAGCGGCCGAAATGGGCGCCATCATCGCAAATGCGTCCGAGTCGCAGATCGAAGCCATGCGGGATTTTGGCGCCGATGTTGGCATGGCGTTTCAGATCGTCGATGATGTTCTGGATCTCCGCGGCTCCACTGAAGAAATTGGGAAGCCAGCCGGCCTCGATCTTCGTCAGGGCACAGTCACGCTGCCCACCATGCTCTTCATGGCGCAGGCCGACGGTAGTCCGACGGCCACTGCCGTGCGCCGGATTGTGGATGGCGAAGACACGTCCGATGAAGAGTTGCGTAATGTGGCGCTTTCGATCCGCGAGTCTGGCGCCCTGGACGAGGCGATAGCAACAGCTCAGATGTTCGTTGAACGGGCGAAAGATCGCCTCGCATTTATCGACGACCCGGCGATGCTCGATCCACTGCATGCTGTCGCAAACTCCGCGCTCATTCGGACGTACTGAGCGCCGCGAACATCAGATCGCGATCAGGTTCATCTCATACAATCGGTGTGACAGTCTGCCCCAGGTATCGACACCGTGGTCCGCGAGGCGCGTTACGTCATGCTCCAGCTCGTGAGGCTGCTCGGGGGTAACGATGATGGTTGCCAGGCGGCTGCGATAGCGGCTCTCGATCGTGTCGTTCAAGTAGCGAACTTCATGACCGTGCCTCGGCAACAGTTCGTTGACGATCAACAGGTCGGCCGTCACCATCTTGATCATGGTCTGCTGTGACACTCGCGTAGCAATGTCATATTCGCGTTTGAGATTTCCCGGTAGCTGATCCGGGGTTGTGTCCAGCGACTGGAGCTCGACCTCGACCATATACGAAGTGAGGGAAAAATCCCGCCAGGGAACGAAATAGTGTGACATCAGCGTCGTTTCGCGCAGTCGATGGAGGAGGTACTGGGTGATGCGGGCCGAGCGTGACCCATCTGCGTTAAAGATGACCCAGCCTTCGCCTTGCTGAAGACGAGTGTCCAGCGAATCGAAGTAAAAATTCAATCGCTGAAGAAGGTCGCGATCTCGCAGAGGCAGGCTATTCGCTTCCTGATGATGGTTCTGCACCGGTCCACCTCCGTGTCAGATGACGTCACGCATCGACCAATGAACGCGTATGTATGCAACATCTTACATAGATCAGACACCGAGCGCAGTGCGAAAGATATCCATAAAACGTCCTGAATCGACGCTCTCCGCCACCTTTGTCCTACCATCCCCCTCGATCAGCCGGGTTTCTCCACGAATAACGTTGCCTACATCGATCCGCACCTGCCCGTGTCGAACCGTAACGAGGTCCGGATATGCGGCGACGGCGACCGCAAGCGGGTCGTGCAGGTGTACCTTGTCCATGCGACGGGTTTCGAATGTCTGGCGGCATACTTCCCGGATCAGCGCCGGCTCCGGCGCGGTCACATTCTCGATACAACGCCACACATCATGGGTGACAGACACCTGATGGGTCACATCCAGTCCGATCCATGTGGCCGGCAGCGCCGCACGAGCGACGACCGCGGCAGCCTCGGGGTCCACGTACATATTAAACTCCGCTACCGAACTCGTCACGTCGCTCGAGTTCTTATTAAACTCCCCAACCGGAGTGACGTTGCCAGGACTGTAAAACGCGCCCCCCATGATCGTCACCGTCCTGAACCAACCGGCCAGCCGAGGTTCAAGCGTCAAGGCAACCGCCAGGTTCGTCAATGGTCCCACGAAGACGCCATCAATCTCGCGCTGGTGTCGTCGGGCAGTCTGAATGATGGCCTCCGGAGCCGACACTTCCTCAACGTCGCGCCGCGCGAGCGGCTCCTGCCATGCGCCGAGCCCATCGTTGCCATGCACGTTCGGGGCGGTGTGAAGTGTTCGAGCCAGAGGCTGCGACATGCCACGATATACCGGTGCGTCGCTACCGATCCAGCTCAACACCCGCAATGTGTTCTCAGCCGTTCGCTCAACCGGAACATTGCCAGCGACCGTCGTCACAGCAACCAGATCGTAGTCCGACAGCGACGCCGCTAGCGCCAGCGCCATAGCATCATCAATCCCGGTGTCCACGTCCATAATTAACGGTCTGGCCATGAGACTGCCTCCAGACTATACGCGTGCTGCCTCGGCTGCCAGCCAGGCATGCACCGGAGGCGTTTCAGTCATCGGCGCCTCCGACACGATGTCGATGAAACACGGACCACCGTCGGCCAGTGCCATCTGAAGTGTCTTCTCGAGGTCCGCCGGGTCAGTTACCTGCCACGCCTTCAGGCCAAAACCACGCGCGATGGCCGTGTAATCAACCGGGTTGAAATCCACCGAGAAGTACCGGTCATCATGATAGAGATGCTGTAGCTCTTTGATCCACCCAAACGCACCATTATTGAACTGGATAAGGACGATCGGGAGGTTCAACCGGCTAATTGTCTCAAGCTCACCGACGGACATTCCGAACGAACCATCACCCATAAGTGCGACGGTCCTGCGGCGACCGGCGCCGTAATGTGCGCCGACACAGGCAGGCAGGGCAAATCCCAACCCGCCATGCGCGCGGGGAATAACCGTGTAGCGTCCAGCTATCTCTAGCTCGTATTGCGCGCAGATATATGGTGTCGGAGTGCCCGGGTCAGCCACCAGGATCGTGTCTTTGTCAACCAGCTTCTTCAGTGCGCTAATCACCCGTTGCGGCTTGATCGGCTGGCTGTCGGAGCGCATGAAGGACTGCTGGCTCTCGAAGTAATCGTGCTTGGCGGCCGCGATTCCATCGAGCCAGACGCGACGATCGCCGTCTGTATCCAGCCTGCCCATCGCATCTGTCAAATCCTGGAGCACCAACCGGGCGTCGCCGATTAGACCAGTCCGGGTTCGGTAGTTGTTGCCTATCTGCAATGGATCGACATCGATATGAATAACATTCGGACCCGGAAGCTTCGGTGGCAGCGACCAGTTCTGTGTCGTTGTTGAATCCGTGCGCGTCCCAACCAGGATTAACAGATCGCAGCCCGCAACGACATTGTTGGCATACGGTCTGGCTCCATTGCCGCCAACGACACCCAGGCTCAGAGGATGGGTCTCGACGATGCTGCCCTTGCCATTAATCGAAGTGCCCACTGGAATCGAAGCAGCCTCGGCGAAGCGCGTCAACTCGTCCCATGCCTGAGAGAGGATGACACCGCCTCCAGCGACAACCACCGGTCGTTTCGCCTCCCGGGCAAGTCTTGCGGCAGCCTCAATGCTATCGCTGTCCGCTCGTGTCCTGGCAGCTGGCGCAACACCAAACTCCGGCGTTCCGTACACGGATCTCGCGTCAACGTCCGCCGCAAGCACGTCCGCCGGCATCGACAGCGCAACCGCACCGGTCCTGTCTGATGTCGCCAGCCGCAACGCCCGGCGTACCATGTCCGGCGCGGTGCCGGCGGTCGTTAACCTGGCAGACCATTTGGTGACAGCTTGAAATAGAAGCGGTTGATCGAGTTCGGTTAACACGCCGCGCCCCTGCTCACCGATCGGTGTATCCGACGTCAGGCAGATCAGCGGCACTGAGGAGCCTTGGGCCTCGGCGACGCCCGGGACGATGTAGGTTGCCCCACCACCGCTTGGACCTTCACAGATTCCGACTTTGCCTGTTACTCTGGCGTAAGCGTCAGCCATAAACGATGCCGAGCGCTCGTCACGGGCCATGACGTGCTGGATTCGGCCTTCGTTGTGGTACAGCGCGTCATAGAAATCCATGCCGGTATCGCCGGGCAGTCCAAAAATATACTCGACACCACTTTCGGCAAGAATGGCGACAATCGCCTCACTTACGTTCATAAAAGGTCAGCTTCCTTTCCCGTCGTCCTCTGAGCATCCCTACGAGAATACTCCGGCGTCGCGCGAAGTGAAAGAGTCAGCCCACGATGCCGATCACCAGATCGTTCACATTCGTTCCTGTGGGACCGTTGCCCCAGGCAGACCCCACGCCATCCAGGAAGGTAAACGTATCGTTACGATCCAGGGCGTCGTGCGCTGCCTGAATATTGTCGCTCGTAATGGTGGCGCCGGTAACAATTCCCCCGGCGACATTGGTCTCGGCGTCATCGCCATCGGTTGCCAGAAATCCCATTGCAATGTTGTCCACGCCTTGCAACCGTATCGCAGCCGCCAGGGCGCATTCAGTGTTACGGCCGCCTGTGCCGTCTCCGCGTACTGTCACAGTCGTCTCTCCACCGGCGATAATGCAGCTGTTGCGTGGAAATGTGCTCACTCCTGCTACCGTGTCGGCAACGATTCCGGCCAACGTTGTTGCGACGTGTCGCGCCTCGCCGCTCAACGACCGAGACAGCACAGCCGGCTCAAGGCCGTGCTCCCGCGCAGCTCCGCAGGCAGCTTCAATCGCAACGCCCAGGTTGGCCAGAATCACAGTCTTGGGAGTGGCCGAAACACTCTGTGCAACATCTTCTGGTAACAACTGGTCCACCCCATAGCGTTGCAAGACGTCCTCTGCCCGCTCGGATAGCGTTCGAGGAACCGTGGGACCACTCGCGATGGTGGTGAGGTCATCACCCAGAACGTCCGAAATAATAAGGTTAACGACTTCGACGTGGTTCAGTTGCGCCAGGAGCCCGCCCGCTTTGATCTCACTCATGCGTGCGCGAACGGCATTAAGCTCATGTATTGACGCTCCCGCGTTCAACAGCAATCGCGTCGTTCGCTGGAGATCCTCCAGACTCACACCCGGCCGTAGCGACTCCATCAAGGCTGACCCGCCACCAGAGATTAAGCACAAGACCAAAGACCCATCCGGAATGTCCCGGGCGAATTTGAGGACACTGTCCCCGGCTTCCAGTGACTGCTCGTCGGGCACCGGGTGCGACCCAAGTAGCACTCGTGACCGTAGCTTCAGATCGTTGTCCAACGACTTCGTAACCATGATGCCGCCAGTGAATCGCTCACCCAGAATCGACTCGACCGCAACCGTCATTTCACCGGCTGCCTTACCAACGGCAATCACGTGCACAGGGCGATCGGAGATGTCGAAGTTCCACCCATCGATCTCCAGCCGGTTTTCGCTCTGCAGGCGCACTCCCTTGGAAATGACGGTTTCCGGCAATACCCGCTCAACTGCCCGCCGGTAAATATCCCAAACAATATGAGCCAGCGCGTCGCTCATGAACGGGACTCAAGTTCGGCTCGCACCGTCTCAAGATCCAACGGCAGCGGCGACTCTACTTCCAGTGGCTGACCACCCGGCAGATTGAACATTAAATAACGAGCGTGAAGAAACTGTCGCCGTAGATCGAGATCTTTCACCGTGCCGCCATACGTGGCATCACCGGCAACAGGGTGTCCCACAAACGCACAGTGCACCCTGATCTGGTGCGTGCGTCCGGTCTCGATGGTTACGTCCAGTAAAGAATATCCGTCGTAGCGCCGAGCTGTTCTCAGGTGACTACGAGCATGCTTTCCAGACGTCACCACGGCCATGCGCTTGCGGTTATTCGGATCCCGGCCAATCGGAGCATCCACATGGGCCGAATCTTCCGGCAATCCGCCGACTACCAACGCTGTGTACTGCTTGACCACCTCGCGCTCCTGCCACACCTTCAACAAGTGCAGACGTGCTTGTTCAGTTTTGGCGACGACAATCAGACCGGATGTGTCTTTGTCCAGCCGATGCACCAGCCCCGGACGGGGGCTGCCAGGATCAACCGACTCGGGCCGCAACCATTTGAAGGCATTCACCAGTGTGCCGTGCTCGTGCCCCGGCGCGGGATGGACCACCAGCCCGGCAGGTTTGTCGAAGACAATGAGGTCGTCGTCTTCATAAACAATCGGAATCAAAATCTCGTCGGGACGAACATCAGCTGGCATCTCCGGCGGAGGAACGCGAACCTCGACGCGGTCCCCGGTGTTGACCTTGTAGCTGGGCCGCTGGGCAAAGCCGTTCACCAGCACATCGCCACCCTCAATCAACCGCTGAACGTAGGATCGGCTCGTGTCCGACAGATGCTCAGTGACAAGCCTGTCGACACGAACGCCCTGCTGCTCGCCCGGCACTGTGAACTTCAATATGAATGCGCCCGGCGCGCTCATCGATCCTCTCCGGCTGAGTGAAGGTGATGCTCGCTGGATGTTTCATTCGTCTCATAGTCACGGAATAGGAGCGCGTACATCAGCAGCACAACGCCCACCGTAATGGCACTGTCCGCCACGTTAAACGTGGGCCAGCGGGGGAAATCGAGGAAGTCCACTACGTACCCGTAGCGAATCCGATCGATAACATTTCCAACGGCGCCCCCAAGCTGCAACGCCAACGCGATCCCCACCAAAGAGTCGTGTCGAGCCTTTCGGAAGTAATAAGCGGCCAGAAACACAATGGCCCCCATGGCTAGCACCATCAGGATTGCCGATTGCCCTTGAAACAAGCCAAACGCGCTTCCGGTGTTGCGGACAAAGGTGAAGTGAAAAAAACCTGGAATAATCTCGATCGATCGCCGCGCGGCGCCGGGACCGACCTCGCGCACGATGATCTCTTTTGTCAGTTGGTCGGCCGCGATCACGACCGCTGCGACAGACATCACGCTCACAAGTGTCCCCTGCGGCGTCTTCATGCTGAGTACCCTCTCCCATCAAACCTGAAGCCTGGGCTTGATGGCCATGGCTTCAAAGCTGAGAGAAGGGTAAGGATTCTCCTGCGCATTGCTTGGTTATAGTTATTCAGCGTAGCAGTCCATCTGTCCGAAAGGCCATTCCATTGAACCATCAGTCTAGCACGCGCCCATCGGCCCATCCTCTCAGGGTCGTCATTGCCGGGGGCGGCACGGGTGGCCATATTTCCCCCGCAGTGGCTGTTGCGGAAGAGCTACGGCGGCGGATGGATGTGGAGCTACACTGGATCGGCTCCCAGTCAGGTTTTGAAGGTGAGGCGGCCTCCACCCAGAACATACCCTTCCACACGATTCGGACCGGCAAGCTACGACGCTACGTCGCGGCCGCCACTGTAATGGATGCAATCAGGATTCCGATCGGCATCTGGGAGGCTGGCGCGATTTTGCGCCGGATCAAGCCGAACGTCATCTTCTCCACAGGGGGCTTCGTCAGCGTTCCAACCGTCATTGCCGGGCGTTTTTCCGGCATTCCCTGTCTTACCCATGAACAAACAGCAAGCCTCGGACTCGCCACGCGCATTAACGCCCGCTTCTGTGATGTGGTGGCACTTTCGTTTCCTGGGCAAGGAAAGATCTTTACCCGTAAGAGAACCAGGGTTCTCGTTACCGGCAATCCTATTCGGCCGTCAATATCGCAGGGGAAGCGCAAGATGCTGCTGGCGCTCTTTGACATTCCCCCTGAACTACCGTTGCTATATGTCACTGGCGGTGCTCAAGGCGCGCGGGCTTTGAACGACACCGTCGCCGAGGCGCTACCGGAGCTACTCCAGCACGCGGCCATCATCCATCAATGTGGTCCGCAATCCGGCAATGGCGACCATGCCCGGCTGGTTCAGCTGCGCGACAAGCTGCACCCGGATGAGCGCGTGCGATACCACCCGGTTGAGCGGGTAAGCGGAGAACTGGCCCACATCTATGCGAGCGCCACGCTCGTTATTGGCCGCGCCGGCGCGGGAACCGTGGCCGAGCTAGCGGCGCTTGGTGTCCCATCCGTTCTTGTGCCATTGCCCGGCGCGGACGAACAACGGAAGAACGCTCGTGTTCTTGCGGACGTCGGCGCGTCAATCATCATCCCCCAGGGGGAGCTCACCTCTTCACGGTTAGTGGAGACTGTGCAGAGCCTTATTAGCAGCCCTGAACGGCTCCAGAAGATGCGCACAGCTGCTTTGAGTGTTGCGCCCAAGGACCCCGCCAACCGTCTCTGTGACGCCATCGTGGCGCTTGCCACACAGGACTAACTCCGGTCACTACCCAGCGCAATCTCAATTGCTTCGCCCAGGCTGCTGGCCCTGAGAACCTGAATGTTCTCCGGCGGGCGCGCCATGCCACGTCCCAGGGTGGCGGGCACAAGAATGCGTTCAAACCCCAGCTTTGATGCCTCGCCCATCCTTCGCTCGAGCTGGCTGACTGACCGCAGCTCGCCCGATAAGCCAACCTCGCCAACTACGGCAAGCCGGCAATCCACACGC
>JACCZH010000538.1 GCA_013696045.1 Chloroflexia bacterium | reverse complement strand
AGTAGTCGCCATCGGATTCACCACGCGGGCACTCGCCGAGGCTCAGGCCCATACCTATGATGGCAACCAGACCGCCGACATCGCGGGTTTCACCGGCGATCTGAGTCCCACCGTGCGTAACTTGATTGAGCGGCAACCTGACATCGAGACCGTGGATTCCTGGACCGTTGCCATAACGCGTTTTGACACCGGCTACGGCTGGAAGAGTGTCCGTCTCATCGGTGTCGAGTCATTCAGTGAGATGCGCCTCGACATTATCGATCTCGTAGAGGGCACGTTCCCGGGACGAGGCGAGATCGCGTTCGACGAAAGCACCAGGGAGTTGACGTTGGTCGAGATCGGCCAGGTGGTGGCGCTCCGGCGGTCGCCGGCTGATCCACTAGCGTACCTGACGGTGAGCGGATTCACGCGATCCCCTGCCGCGCTCGGCGCTGGGCTGATGAATCAGGCAACTGCCTATGGCGAGGCCGCGACTGTGCGCTCCTATGCTCAACGATCCGCCGACAACTATCTACTCGTGCGTGTGACCGACACCCAGCGCACCAGCCAGATTTCCGCCCAGATTTCGAGCCTGTTGTCAAAGCGTGGCGTGGCCGCCGGGAGGTTCGTCATCCGCGACCCCGACGGCTTCGTTGGCTCACGCGAGCTTGACACCCTGCTCCTGCTTCTGGGAGTCTTTTCCGTGCTGGGCGCTGCCCTGTCATCTTTCCTGGTCGCCAACACCATGCTCGCGGTGATGGCTGAAGAAAGCACACAAATTGGCGTCATAAAAAGCCTTGGAGGGCAACGGTGGCACGTCGTTGCCACATATCTCGGCTACAGCGCGATTCTGGGGCTGGTAGGAACGCTGGCTGGGTTGGCAGCTGGACTTGGGATTGGGCTAATCATTAGCCGCTATCTGACAGGCTTGACCGGACTCCAACAGCCAGGCATTTCGGTTGCGCCTCGCGAGATTGGACTTGCCGTGCTGGTCGGCGCGCTTGTGACCAGCGTAGCCACCACCTTACCCGCCTTGCATAGTGCGGGGCAGCGAATCGCGCCGCTCTTGCGAAGCTCGGGCGTTCGTAGTGAATACCGCGTGCCGTTCGCGCGCCGTTTGACAGCGCCGGTGTCCGCTGTGAGCCCCACGCTCGCCGTGGGCGTTCGCAATGTGCTGCGAAGGCCTGGGCGCACCCTCATGACACTCATCGTCGTCACCGTCGCCGTAGCGGCTTTCATTGCAACCCAGGCCTTAAGCCGCTCCGTCTCGACAACCGTTGACGAACTTTATGCTCTCTATGGAACCGATGTCTGGGTGTCGTTTCGCCAGTCCGTCGACGAGGGATACGTTCGCGAACTTGCCAAGAATCCCGAAGTGCTGAGCGCCGAACCCTGGACCAGTGCCACCGGGGCAATCGGATCAACTCGCACGGATATCTGGGGTATGCCGGAAGACAACCCGCTGTACTCGTACCGGCTCGTGGCAGGAGAGTGGATATCGCCCGGCAACCCGGTCAACGTCGTGCTTTCAAAGAACCTCGCCGATCAAATCAACGCCTCGGTAGGCCAGCAGAGGGTGCTCGATGTTGGGAGCCAAACCGCTACCATTCGCATAGCCGGAATCGTAAACGACTCCAGCACCTATCTGGGCAGCACGACCACCGGAAAAGTTTTTATGACCACACCTGACATCAACCGCCTCATCGGAACTGGAAACCGGGCTGACATCTTCGCTTTGAAACTCAGGTCGAGCGACCCGGCCTTTGTCGACCGGGCCATTGCAGCTATCGAAGAACGTCACCGTGACTTTGGTCCAGTGACCCTTGCAGCCTATGCGGACCAAGAGAGCGCTCGCCGGGCAATCAACATCCTGACACTCATGCTCAACGCGATGGTTATCGTTGTGGCAGCGGTTGGCCTCATCGGAATTGCGAACACGCTACTTATCAACATCACCGAGCGACGGCGGGAGTTTGGAGTGCTGCGCACCCTCGGCGCAAAGTCAGCGCACGTGATCGCGATTCTGGTAAGCGAAGGTGTCATGCTCGCCTCTATTGGGCTTGTTGCCGGTCTGGCCATCGGATATCCGCTTGCGCATGTACTGGTCGACATTACCAGCGCGGAGTTATTCGAATTATCCTTCCACCTCTCAACCTGGAATGTTCTGGCAACCTTTGCCCTCGCGTTGCTGTCCGTCGCAGCAGTCTCCACTCTGCCGGGGATACTCGCGGCCCGCATCCGGCCGATTCAGGTGCTGCGTTATGAGTAAGATCGTCGGAAGCATCGTGGTCGGTTTGATCGTCATCGGGACGCTCGCATGGTGGTTCGGGTTTAGAGGCGAGTCCATCGAGACCGTAGAGGTGCAACGCGGCTCAATTGACGTGACCATCCAGACCATCGGACGGGTCCAGAGTACCGGATCTACCACGGTACGCGCCCAGGCTCCGGGTGAGATCGATGTCGTCGCTATTGGCGCGGGAGATTTTGTCGTGGCCGGCGATATCCTCATCCAGCTCGACACCGAACCACTGGCACGCGCCCGCGACGCCGCGACGCGAACTCTCGAAGACGCCGAGTTCGCCCTTCAGCTTGCGCAACGACAAGCATCCGAGAACCCTGACGACGAGAATCTCACGCTGGCCGTCCTACAGGCCGGACAACGCGTTGAGAGCGCGGTAAGAGCACTGAATGACGCGGAAGAAGCGCTCCGTAACGCCGTCATACTTGCGCCGCGGGATGCTGTCGTGCTTGAGACTCTCGTAGCCGCCGGAGATATCATTAGTCGCACCCAACCGGTCATAGTCCTGTATGCACGGGAAGATCTGGAAGTCGTTGCAAACGTGGATGAGCTTGACCTTGTCAATGTCAAACCAGGGGCGGACGCAACAGTGCGGCTGGATGCCTACCCTGCGCAAGAAATAGAGGGGGCGGTTGTTGCCACAGCGCCGCTGGCGCGCGAGCAGGGTGGCGCGACAATTTTCCCGACGACCATTTCGATTAACATTCCCGAAGAACTGGACATCCGGCCAGGCATGAACGCCGATGTCACCATCGTCACTGAGGCTCGTGACGAGGCTCTGCTGGTGCCGCAACACGCAATCCGAACCGTCGGAGAACGCGCCTTTGTTACCGTTATCCACAACGGTGAACGATCTGAACGTGAAGTTCTGCTCGGATATCGCAGCGGCGGTCAGGTCGAGGTCGTCTCCGGTCTCGATGAAGGTGATCGGGTGACGCTACAGTAATCGCCTCCTGCATATCCTTTTGTACTCACATACCAACCCAAACTCCCGCACTTTTCAGGACTGTGGCGCTAGTGACGCTTTGACAGCGGGTCGATAGGCTTGTGTCAGGTCCACCCTCTGGACCGGGGACTTAAGTTGGTGAAGGCGAGACACTGAGGCATGGCGGCAACTGAAGCACGACCGGTAACATCTCCTGGCCCAAGCCATCTTGGCCCGTACCTTGGCGAACCCAGCAGCATCGACGAAACAGGACTTGACCTCAACACCATCGCTGATCTCGCTCTGAAACTGGTCTATTTCAACTCAATGACTACCGCGCAATCCATCGCCGACACATTGTGCCTGCCCTTTTTCAACATCGTCGATCGCGCTTTAATCCTGCTCAAGAGAGAAGAGTTCATCGAAGTCGCCGGCAGCAGCGGCTTTGGCGAACTAGCGTACCAGTACGTCACCACACCGAAGGGTTCAGCGCGCGCCCATGATGTGATCGAACGCACCAGTTATGTCGGTCCTGCGCCCGTAACACTTGAATCCTATTGGGAGATCGTGCGCAGTCAGGAGATCGGGCAGATCCGTATAACGCCGGCAGACGTCCGCCGCGCGACAGCCGACCTGGTACTGCCCGACGACATTCTCGATACCCTGGGCCAGGCCGTGAACACCGGCCGCTCGCTGTTCCTGTTTGGCGATCCGGGTAACGGAAAGACAACCATAGCTGAAAGAATTACCGATCTGCTCGGCGGTGCGGTTCTCATTCCCCACGCGTTGATCGTCGACGGCCAGATCATAAAAGTGCTCGACCTGCACAATCACGTACCAGTAGCGCTCAACGGCAAGAGCGAGATCGACCGCCGCTGGGTTGCCTGCCGGCGTCCATCCATCATTGTTGGTGGCGAGCTTACACTGAGCACTTTGGACCTGGTATGGGACAGTGGCAGCAAATTCTACGAGGCTCCGCTTCAGCTCAAGGCTAACGGCGGGATGCTCCTGATCGATGACTTCGGTCGTCAACAGGTGCGTCCGCGCGATCTGCTCAACCGCTGGATCGTCCCGTTGGAGAAGCGCATCGATTATCTGACATTACATACCGGCAAGAAGATCGAGGTTCCATTCGACCAGTTGATCGTCTTTTCAACCAATCTTGCGCCGAAAGATCTGGTCGATGAAGCGTTCCTGCGGCGAATCCAGAACAAGGTACTTATCGGCAACCCATCGATTGACCACTTCCGCGAGATCTTCCGACGGCAGTGCGACAGCCTGAAGGTTCCTTTCGACCAAAACGGCCTTGTCTACCTCTTGCGTGAATACTATGTGAAACCGAAGCGCGAGTTACGCTCGTGCCATCCGCGCGACATTCTCCGTACGTTAATCGGCATAGCGCGCTATCTGGATGAGCCGGCCATTCTCTCAACCGCGCTGATTGATCGCGCCTGCCAGACCTATTTTGTCGAGCTGTAGGGCGACCTCTCAGACTTTCGGTGACGTCATGACCTCCTGCAGCTTCGCCTGATACTCCGCCTCCGAGAGTATCCCCGAGTTGCGCAACTCGGTCAATGCCGCCAGCACACGAGCCACATCCTCTACGTTGGACCCTGTGGACTGGTTGTTTCGCGTGTCACGCGGGGTGTCAGCGTCGGCAGCACGATTGCGGCGCGGACCTTGGCCATCAAAGCGCGATTTCGCCTCAATGAGCGACTTCTTGAATTCAAATGGTTGGCTGATTCCGTGCAAATCGTTGATGGCGACATCCGAACCGGTGATGATATTAATGTCGCCGAAGTCGAACATCCTCCCAAAGACTGATTGGTTCATCTCAACATCGTTAACCTGGCCAAGCGAAGAATCCAGCGTTCGCTTGGAAAAAATGCCTTCAACCTGGACAATGCGTAAGCTAGTCACGATGTACTCTTCTGCCCGCCACCACAGAAACCTGTACAACGCGATACCGAGCGGCGCCAGCGACACGGCCAGAAGAATCGCGGCGAGAACACCTTGGTAGCGAAAATCGAGCCAGTATCCCAGTCCAGCGAGGGACCAGAGCACGATCGCGCCGAGGATGTAGGGCGCGGTATGGAGCAAGACAAACAGAACATGGCGTTTGGCGACGCGATGGACATCTTCGTTTGTCGAAAAGAGCTTACTTGAGTAGGACATTGTTCCACCCTTCTCACACCCCGCGGTGCCGCTCTGTCTCAGCCTGACGATCCAGATGCGCTATTGTAAACGCAAATCCCGAAACACTTGCCTTGCGCGTGATTCCTTGCCGGTGATGCGCTGGATGTACACCGTCAGAATGCTGTCGGCTTCCGTCAACACTGTTGGGTTGATTTTTAGATCCAGAAGTGCGCTAAGCTGTCCCCGGTCAATCGCCCTCAGCAGTTTTAGCGCGTCCAGGGTAATCGGCAGTACGCTGGGCGCGTTGGATCGACAGTTCAAGCACACCACACCGGTCTCAAGGCTGAAACCGTTTTCGCCTGGCTGGAGCTCGTTCCCGCACACTCCGCATCGATACAGCTCGGGCCGGTATCCAAGGTGCCGCAGCAGGCCAATCTCGAACGCGATGGTAATCAGCCCAGGATCACGGTCACTGTCGAGAAGTGTCAAACTCGCCTGAAGGAGATCAAACACGCCGGAGTTCGGCTGGTCTTCAGGGGTCATCCAGTCCACAAGCTCGGCGAACATGCCGGCGACAGTAATGGCAACCTCGTTTGCGCGCATCCGCTGGAACACCTCGACGGCTTGCACCTGAGAGATGATGTGCAATCCTCGGGTACGGGCGACGAACAGCTGTACCAGGCTGAACGGCTCGAGTTGCCCGGCAATCCGGCTTGTAGTCTTCCGCGAACCGCGCGCGGCCAAGGACCGCTTACCAAATTCGTTGGTATAGACCGTTACAATTCGATCGGCTTCCCCGAGGTCGCGGCGTCGCAGAATGATGCCGCGCGCGTTGTAGAGCCTGGTCCGATGATCGGCACGTGGGCTATCCTCAACGTCATCGTTAGTCGTATGTGTCGTCATGTGAACCGCCTGTCGTGGATTGATGAATGTGAAACCAAACCAGACGCAGCAAGCCGATACCCAGGGCCAGCGCCAGACTCCCGCCAGCGTGGTTTCGTGGGTCGCGCTGGCCATTGCAATCTTAGTCGCTGGCTACGTCGTGCGCGACCAATTTGAGCTCTCCATGCTCAGGCCAGGTGGCGACACAGCCGGATTGCCAGAGATCGGACAACCCGCGCCAGACTTCGCGGCCATGAATGTAGACGGCGACGCAATCGCCTTATCGGACTTCGCCGGCCAGCCGGTCTGGTTGAACTTCTGGGGCGCCTGGTGTCCACCCTGCCGGGCAGAAATACCAGATATGATCCAAACCTACGCCCAGGTCCGCGATGATGACGTCATCCTGATGGCTGTCAGCCTGGAGGAACCGTCCCACGAGGCGTTCGACTACGCCGAAAAGGCCGGCATGGATTTCACGGTTCTGTCTGACCCCAATCGCGAAGCGATCCGTGGCAAATATCGGGTGCGCAGCTTCCCGACCCATGTTTTTATCGATTCGGACGGCATTGTCCGGGAGATCGTCACCACCACAATGTCTACCCAGACGGCGCTCAACCACCTGAAGGATCTAAATTAGGTGTCGAGGGCGTCCTTAAACGCTCGCGCCCGCGCTGTCACGCTAGCGAGTCCCGCGGCATCGAGCGCTCCACGTCCGACGAGACTGCCACCAGCAGCCACGGCAACCGCGCCAGCTTTCATGAACTCTGGAGCCGTCTGGATGCTTACGCCACCGCTCGGTATGAGCTTCAAATGCGGCAACGGAGCCAGGATGTCCTGAAAATACTGCGGTCCGCCCAGGCTCGCGGGATGCACCTTAATATAGTCCGCTCCTACTTCGCTGGCGGTCAGCATCTCAGTCGGGGTAAACGCTCCAATCACTGTCGTGACGCCATAGCGTCGCGCCATCTCGATAGTTCTGGGATTCAGAGTGGGGGTCACGAGAAACTGAGCTCCGGCCAGAATGGCCGCGCGCGCGGTCTCGGGATCGAGCACCGTACCCGCCCCTACCAGACAGCGATCACCGAGCGC
>JACCZH010000529.1 GCA_013696045.1 Chloroflexia bacterium | reverse complement strand
GGCGGCAAGCCAGACCCAACCGATGTCGAAGGTACTATACAACCTGGCGCTGAAGCGCTGGTTCGACGTTATCGCGGCCAGCCTGCTCCTGGCCGTACTCGCTCCTCTCCTGGCGCTAATAGCGTTGGTGATGCGCATACAATCGCCCGGGCCGGTGATGTATCGCCAGACACGTATTGGCAAACACGGCGAGCACTTCACTATCTACAAGTTCCGCACGATGATCCCCGACCGGCGTGGACAACGCAAGCCCTTCGACGGCGAAGAGCGCCGCAAGCGTCACAAGACCGCGCGAGATCCGCGGGTGACGGCTGCGGGCCAATTCCTGCGCCGGACCAGCATTGACGAACTGCCGCAGCTCGTGAACATCCTGCGCGGCGACATGAGCTTTATCGGCCCGCGGCCTGAGCTCCCCGAGATCGTGATGCGCTACGAGGATTGGCAGCACCAGCGACATCTGGTCACGCCCGGTCTCTCCGGATGGTGGCAGGTTGAGGGCCGCAGCGATTTGCCGATGCATGAGAACACCGGGCTGGATATCTACTACGTGGCACATCAGTCGGCCATGCTGGATCTGAAGATCGTGTTGCGCACCTTCCGCGCGCTGGTCTCGCGAGGTGGCGCTTTTTAAGCCGGAGATGATGTCAGCACGCAGGACTTAGGACGTTTGGCCATAGACACCACCCGCCACCGGGTAGGACACTTCAGTAGCGCGGCAGGTCTTCCAGATAAGAACCGCGCAAGATGTGCCCAGTGAAATGGAGATTAATCCGTGAGCATCGCTCTCGTAACAGGTTCAGCCGGACTCATCGGGTCGGAAGCCGCCACCTATTTTGGAAACCTCGGCCTTGATGTTGTTGGCATCGACAACGACATGCGCAAGCAATTCTTCGGCGAGGAAGCTTCCACGAAATGGAACGTCCAGCGTGTCTCAGACAGTTTGGGCGGCCGCTACCGCCACTACGATATCGACATTCGTGACCGCGACGCAATCATGAAGCTCTTCGGTGAGTATGGCAGCGACATCGCGGTCATCATCCACACGGCCGCGCAGCCGTCGCACGACTGGGCGGCCCGCGAGCCATTCACCGACTTTGACATCAATGCCACCGGCACGCTCAATCTGCTGGAGGCTACCCGGCTTCATGCGCCGTCAGCGACGTTTATCTTTACCTCGACCAACAAAGTCTACGGCGATACTCCGAATGCCCTGCCGTTGAACGAACTGGAGAAGCGCTACGAGATCGACGCGGATCACACGTATGTCAATGGCATCCGCGAGGACATGTCGATCGACCAGTGCTTGCATAGCCTCTTCGGCGCAAGCAAGGTTGCGGCTGATGTGCTGGTGCAGGAATATGGCCGCTACTTCGGCATGTATACATCCTGCTTTCGCGGAGGCACCCTGACCGGACCGAAACATTCCGCCACCCAGCTACACGGCTTTCTGGGCTATGTCATGCGCTGCACGATGACCGGCACGCCCTACACGATCTTTGGCTACAAGGGCAAGCAAGTGCGCGACGCCATCCACAGCAACGATCTGATCCGCGCCTTCCACGAGGTGTTCAAGGCGCCGCGGATCGCCGAGGTCTACAACATTGGCGGCGGCCGCTTTAGCAATTGCTCGGTGCTTGAGGCGATTGACACGAGCCAGGAGATCGCCGGCCGCGAACTGAGCTGGTCGTATTCCGACCAGAATCGTATCGGTGACCACATCTGGTGGATTGGTGATAATGGCCGCTTCGAGTCGCACTACCCCGGCTGGAAGATGGAATACAACGTCGAGCGCATCCTGAACGAGATTTACGACGCTAACCGGGACAGGTGGACAGCATGCGGCCAATTGGAAAGCGCAACCTCCTTGGCGTCCTCGTTGACGCCGTAGACTACGAACACGCAGTCGCTTCCATCCTGACCGCAGCCGAACGGCGGCGAGGATACTCGGTGACTGCACTTGCCGTTCATGGCGTCATGACCGGCGTTCAGGATGAAACCCACCGCCAGCGCCTGAACGGGTTTGATCTGGTGACGCCCGACGGCCAGCCGGTGCGCTGGGCATTAAACCTGTTGTACAAGACCGGCCTCAAAGACCGGGTCTACGGGCCTACCCTGACCCTCAAGGTCTGCGCGGCCGCCGCCGAAACCGGCGTGCCAATCTATCTGTATGGCAGCCGCCAGGATGTGCTCGACAACATGTCCGACAACCTGACCGAGCAGTTCCCAGGGCTCATCATCGCCGGGGCCGAGCCATCCAAATTTCGCCAGACAACCGCTGAGGAGAAGCTTGAGATTGCCGAGCGCATCCGCGCATCCGGCGCCAGGATTACCTTCGTCGGGCTCGGTTGCCCGCGCCAGGAAGTCTTCGCCTACGAGTATCGTGATCTGCTCTCGATGCCGGTGATCGCTGTCGGTGCCGCCTTCGATTACCACGCCGGGTTCGTAAACGAGCCGCCGGCCTGGATTCAGCGCGCCGGGCTGCAATGGCTCTACCGCCTGATCCAGAACCCGCGCCGGCTCTGGCGCCGCTACCTGCTGCTCAACCCGGCCTACGTGACGCTGGTGTTCCTGCAATGGGTTGGCCTGCGCCGGCCGGAGCCCAGGCCGGTTGAACAACCCATTCCCGACGTGCTCTATGGGTAAGTTCCAACCCGGCAGCCTCCGCGACGGTGGGTCGTCGTGAGTCTGAGACAGCAAGTTATGCGCGGCGGCGCGTTCCTCCTGGTGCGTGACAGCCTGGGGCTGGGCATCAGTCTCGGCGGTATCCTGCTGCTCACGCGCCTGCTGGGCCCAACGAACTATGGGTTGTATGCCGGCCCGATTGCGATCGTTCTCTTTCTGACGGTTATCGGGCGCATCGGCGTGGATGTCTTCCTGGTGCGGCGCGAAGAAGACCCGGAACCACGCATGTACGATCAAGCGTTCACCATGCTGCTGATCGCCGGGCTCGTATTGGCAGCGATAACGTTTCTGACGCTGCCGCTGCTCCGCCTCTGGTATCGCGAATCCGGCTTCGTTCCACCACTTGAAGCGCTGCTGCTGGTAGTTCCCGTGTCACTTATGACGCTTCCGGCTATTGCCCGGCTGGAACGTGACTTAAACTACAGGGCGGTCGCCCTCCTCGAACTTTCCGGGCAAATCGTCTACACCAGCGTCGCGCTCACCCTGGCGTGGCAAGGATTCGGCGTCTGGGCGCCGGTGACCGCCTACTGGTGCTCGCAAACCTGGTTATTGGTCCGTAGCTGCATGATATCTGGGTATCAACCACGCCTGCACCTGTCGCGACCGATGTTTAAAGAGATCATGAGCTACAGCCTTGGATTTTCGATATCCCAGTGGGTGTGGACATCGCGGCTACTGGTAAACCCGCTGGTGATCGGCCGCTATCTTGGGCCTGATGCGGTCGCCTACGTCAGCCTGGCAATCAAGTTCGCTGACCTGCTTGGGTTTGTGAAGACCGCCACCTGGCGGCTCTCCATCGCCGCGCTCTCAAAAGTGCAGCACGACTACAACCGGCTGCGGAACGCAATGGAAGAGGCCATGGGACTCCAGATCCTGGCTTCGGGACCGGTCTTTGCCGGCTTCGCCCTTATCGCGCCCTATATGGTCCCCCTCCTCTTTGGCTCTGGGTGGGATACTGGGCTGAAGATTTATCCGTTTGTCGCCCTCAGCTATCTCGCAAATGCGGTGTTCAGCATGCAAATTTCCGTGCTCTATGTGCTCAAGCACAACTGGAATGTGGCCGCTTTTCATTTCATTCACATCGTTCTTTTTGCTGGCGCGGCCCTCATACTTGTGTCACAGATGGGTTTGTTTGGATATGCTCTGGCCGAGGCGATCGCGCTCGTTGGCTATCTCTATCTGCACGTCAAAATGACCAAGATCTTTCGCTACTCGTACGCAAGCGCCGTGCCGTGGTTGATTGCTTTCGTGCCACCGCTCTTCTCTGTGTATTTGCCGCTCCCGTGGAAGCTCACGCTCTGGATACCGATGCTGCTCGTCCTGGCAGTGCGTCCACAACAACGCCGGCAGATCAAAGAGTACTCAGGTTATGTTTTGGCATGGAGGTCGGCCTGATGTCCAATCCTGATAGTCCTATGAAGATTAGCGTCGTCATGGCTGCATATAATGCCGAGCCTTGGCTCGTTGAAACTATTGACAGCATCCTTCAGCAAACGTATCCACACTTTGAGCTGCTGATTGTGAACGACGGCTCGAGCGACCGTTCCGGCGAGATCATTGATGAATACGCTGCCCGCGACCAGCGAGTGAAGCCAATTCACCATCCGAATTGGGGCCTGTGCGCCTCGCTCAACCACGCCATCGGACTGGCGCGGCACGAGTGGATTGCCAGAATGGACGCCGACGACCTGATGATGCCGAACCGGTTTGAACGCCAGGTCGCGTTCGTCCAGGAGCATCCCGATGTCACTGTTAGCGCCACCCTGGCCCACATCATTGACAGCCAAGGCAACCTGCACTGGAAGACATCAACCGACCTTGTGGACCGCGCGGCCTACGAGCGGTACCGGCGTGAGAACAGGATCATGCCGCTCTATCACAACAC
>JACCZH010000526.1 GCA_013696045.1 Chloroflexia bacterium | reverse complement strand
GGCCATGGTTGGAAATCAGGCGGGAGAACGAGTGGAGGCCGTTCTGGCCCGGGCAGACCCACTGAATGCGGCGTTTCGTACCAGGTATGAACAGGACGAGGAGAGTCCCTGCGCAGCGATTACTGATTTGAACGGCCCAGTAACAACCCACGAATGATTCTTGGAGGAACATCGATGAAAAGTCAGCACAACGAACAAACCCTGAACGAGGAATCAGCATTGTCATCCCTGGTGAGTGCGTACCGACAGGGTAGCCTGACCCGCCGGGACGCAATTGCGCGCCTGGCGGGACTCGGACTGTCTTTGCCCGCCGCGATGGCAACGTTGTCGGCGTCCGGAGTCAATGCAGCCCAAGGGACCCCTACCGTTGAACGGTCTGGAGGCAGGCTGGTCACCAGCATGTCCCAGAGCCCTTCGTCACTGGATCCAGCGTTCGGAATCAACGCGCCAGAGTTCTCGATTACCTCGTGGATCTATGACAACCTCGTTTGGCTCGGACCCGACCTCGTCCTACAGCCGATGCTCGCGACCGAGTGGACATCGAATGACGAGGCAAATATCTGGACCTTCACGCTGCGTACCGATGCGACATTTACCAACGGACGGCAGCTCGTGGCTGATGATGTCGTATTTTCCATCTCTCGCGTGCTCAATCCGGATACGGGATCGCCGGGCCAAAGCGGGCTTGGACCGATCGAATCGGTCGAAGCGCCTGACCCGCAGACAGTCGTGTTCACGCTGTCGGCGCCATACGCTGACTTCCCGCTCGAGCTTTCCCAGCGCTGGGCACGTGTCGTCGCGCCCGAAGCTGAAGAAAACCTCGCGACGGAGCCCATCGGCTCTGGCCCGTTCATGCTCTCGGAATATGTGCCTGGCTCGCACGTTCTCGTCGTCCGCAACCCGGATCACTGGGATCCCAATGCCGGGCTGGTGGATGAGATCGAATTGCGTACGTTCCCAGACGAGGTAGCGGAGATCACGGCGCTCCAGAATGGCGACGTGCACATCATGTATGACCTTCCTCCTGCCGCCTACGATCAGGTTTCCGGGTCCGAGGGAGTGGTGGTCCATGAGGTACCAACGGGCACCTGGATTCCCATGATCATGCGGGTAGACACGCCACCATTCGACATTCCACAGGTACGCGAAGCGATCAAGTACTGTATGGATCGGCCCGCCTTCGTCAATACGGTCTTGTTCGGGCACGGAACGACCGCAAACGATCACAATGTTCCGCCCAATCACCCCTTTGCCTGGAATACCGAGCCGCGGGAGCGTGACATCGACCGGGCAAAAGCACTCCTGGCGGAAGCGGGGCTCCCAGATGGCTTCGAATTCGAGCTTGTCGCGGCCACTGACCGGTCCATCCGCGCCGATACTGCCGTCATCATCCAGGAACTGGTCAGGGAAGCGGGCATCACCTTCAACGTCCAGACGATCGACTACGACACCTTCATCGCCCAGGTCTACAAGCAGGGACCGCTCTACATCGGGTATTGGGGTATGCGTCCAACACTCGACAGCCAAATGGTGCCGTTCTTCACGACAGACGGCTCCTTCAACGAATACGCATATAGCAACCAGAAACTTGACGAGACCTTGTTTGCGGCCCGGGCGGAGCTCGACGATGAGCAGCGCGGCGCACTGTACCAGGAAGCGCAGCAGATTCTCTCTGAAGAGGGCCCCGTGTTGATCCCGTACTTCCTGAATGTGGGTAGTGCGGCCCGGTCGGAAGTCGTCGGCTACGAAGCACACCCATTGACAACGTTCGACCTTCGTTATGTGAGTCTGGGTGGGTAGCTAAGGATCGGTGCATGGTGATGATGTGCAGAATCACCATGCACCAGTCACCAGTTGTTCATCTCTGTAGGAGGCATCTGTGCCGGGATTCGTGCTGAAGAGATTTGGGTCACTCGTTCTCACGTTGCTGCTACTCTCACTTATCGTCTTCGCGGTCACTCAGCTGCTTCCCGGCAATGTGGCGCAAATGATTCTCGGCCCGTATGCAAGTGAGGAAACCCAAGCCGCCCTCGAACTACAACTCGGCCTGAACGAGCCGCTTTGGAAGCAGTACCTGGAGTGGATCGGCGGATTCCTGCGGGGTGACTGGGGCGAATCACTGCGGTTGTCTCAGGATATCCAACCGATTCTGCTCCTGCGGCTTCAGAACTCAGCCTATCTGGCCATCGCCTCGCTCGCTGGCGTCACTGTGTTTGGAATCGGTCTTGGCGTCATTGCCGGCATGCGTCAAAACAAGCCGTCCGACCACATCATTTCGATCCTTGCGTTCATTGCCATTTCGCTACCGGCGTTCGTAACCGGCTCGCTACTGATCATTCTCTTCGCCGGGGGCGTATGGAATTTCCTGCCCGGTTCTGGCTATATGTCGCCCAGCGAAGATATTGGCGGCTGGCTGTTGCGATTGATCCTGCCAACGGTCACGTTGATGTTGCTCCTGCTCGCGTACGTCATCCGTATGACGCGGTCCAGCATGATCGAAGTATTGAGCGCAAACTATATCCGCACGGCACGGCTCAAGGGAGCGCCCGAGCGAGTTGTCGTTCTTCGGCACGCGTTGCGAAATGCACTGCTGCCTACAGTCACCGTCATCGCCATGAACATCGGTTGGCTTCTCGGTAGCGTTGTTATCGTCGAAGAGATATTCTCATATCCCGGCATTGGCAGCCTGATTCTCTTCAGCGTCAGCAATCGTGACTTGCCCCTGCTGCAGGCGTCTGTGATGGTCGTCGGCGCGATCACCGGGCTAGCCAACCTTGCCGCAGACATCGTCTACGTCTACCTGAACCCGAGGATTCGCTACCAATGAGCCAGGATACCGGGCTGTCACCTGCTGCCCAGCCATTGATTACGAGCCAAACTCCTGATGGGCGAGGGCCGACAGCACGTCCCAGGATGGGGCGACTTCGTCGGCTTGGCGAGGACATCCGCCGAACCCCCAATGCCCTCATCGGTCTCGCCATCGTGAGTCTCTTCCTGATTCTGGCGGCGATCGGCCCGTATATCGTGCCCCATCCGGCAACGGAAATGGCGATGCTCAATCAGTTCGCGCCGCCTTCATTCGATCATCCGTTTGGCACCGACGCCTTTGGCCGAGATGTGTTGAGTCGCATCATCGTGGGCGCGCGCCTCTCTTTCCTGTTGGCGGCAACGGCGACCCTGTTCGCCATTGTGCTCGGCACTCCGCTCGGGCTGGTGGCCGGCTATGTCGGCGGCTGGGTCGATGAGGTGCTGATGCGGCTCTCAGACACGTTGCTGGCACTACCGTCAATTATCCTGGCGCTCGTAATTGTCACCACACTGGGCTCGTCATTGATCAACGTCGTGCTCGCCATCGCCATCGTCTATGCGCCTCGCATTGCGCGCGTTGTCCGAGGCGGCACCCTGGCGTTGCGAGATCAGGAATTCGTGCAGGCGGCGAGAGCCCGGGGAGAATCGGGCAGTTACGTCATTTTCTCGGAAATCCTTCCCAATACGGTCGCGCCCCTGATCGTTGAGGCAAGCATCCGGATGGGCTTCGCGATCCTACTGGCGACATCGCTTTCATTTCTCGGATTAGGCGCTTCACCGCCTGCGCCGGATTGGGGGCTGATGATCAACGAGGCTCGGCTTCAGGTTTTCCGCGCTCCCTGGCTGACGATCTTTCCATCGATCGCGATCGGCTTAACGATCGTTGGCTTCAATCTCCTCGGCGATGGGATTCGGGACATTCTCGACCCTCGCCGAGTGTGGACGGAAAGGAAATCTGAAGGTGTCTAACACCACCAATATTGCCGCGAAATCAGTGCTTAGCGTCAGGAATCTGGACGTCACTTACCTTACCCGTGACGGAGCGGTGAAGGCGCTCCGCGATGTGAGCTTCGACATCGCTCAGGGTGAGACATTCGGCCTGGTGGGCGAGTCGGGATCCGGCAAGAGCACCATTGCGCTGGCAATCATGAATTATCTGGGCATCAGTGGGCGAACCAGTGGCGTCATCGAATATGCCGGTCAGGACCTTTCGACCTTGTCGCCGAAGGAGCTCCAGCGATTCCGCGGTGCGAAGATCGCGATGGTCTACCAGGATCCAATGAGTGCCCTCAACCCGGCAATTCCGGTTGGGGAGCAGATTGGCGAGGCACTACAGATTCATCAAGGGCTCTCGAAGCACGAGGCATTCACCAAAGCGGTCGACATGATGCGGCGAACGCATATCCCTGACCCGGACGTCAATGCCCACCGGTATCCACATCAGCTCTCCGGTGGTATGCAGCAGCGAGTCGTTATCTCGATGGCATTGATCACCAATCCGGATCTTCTCATCCTTGACGAGCCCACAACCGGGCTCGACGTTACCACCGAAGCCACGATCCTCGATCTGATCGCTGAGCTGCGGCAACAGTTCAACTCGGCGATTCTCTTCATCACGCATGACCTTGGCGTGATCGCGCAGGTGAGTGACCGGATCGGCGTCATGTATGCGGGCGAACTGGTCGAGACCGGGGACACGCGGCGCATTTTCCGGCGTCCCAGGCATCCATATACACTCGCGCTCCTTTCAACCGCGCCAAAGGTCACGGCAGATCAACTTGATACTCGTCTGACACCGATCCCCGGCCGGCTTCCAGATCTGAGGCAACTGCCGCAAGGGTGCATCTTTGCTCCACGATGCCAGTTTGTCCAGGACGTATGCAGAGAAGCACAGCCTCCATTGGCAGCGACCGACCAGGAAACCCACCGGGCAGCCTGCTTCTTCTCGGATACGCTCCCCCTCCCAGGGCAGAACCAGGCAGCCGGGACGGCACGCCAGAGGAAAGAGGCGGGCGAATCTATTCTGGTGGCTGACGACGTCAAGGTACATTTCAGAGAGCGATCTTTTGTCGAGACCATCACGCGCAGGCCGCCTGCGCCGGTGCGGGCGGTCGATGGTATCTCGTTGACGTTGCGGCGAGGCGAAACAATTGGACTTGTCGGCGAGTCTGGTTCTGGCAAGACGACCTTCGGCAAAGCGCTCGTCCGGCTCTACGAGCCATCCACCGGAACGCTTTCGATCAACGGAACCAACGTCAAGCTGCTTTCTCACACGGAAGACCGGCATATCCGCCAGCGTGTCCAGTTCATTTTTCAGAATCCAGAGTCGGCGCTTAACCCTCGCAAGCGTGTGGGCCACATTATTGCCCGCCCACTCCGACTTTATCAACTTGTCCCAAATAGCGAGATACCAGATCGCGTCGCGGAGTTACTCGAACTGGTTCAACTCCGGCCAGAATACGCCGCCCGATTCCCACATGAACTGTCTGGCGGTGAGAAGCAGCGAGTTGGTATTGCCAGAGCTTTTGCCGCCGAGCCCGATATCATCGTCGCCGACGAACCGCTCTCCGCGCTCGACGTCTCGGTGCAGGCTTCAATTCTCAATCTGCTCGTTGATCTGCAGGATCGATTCGGCACCGCCTATCTGTTCATTTCGCACGATCTGGGCACAGTCCGGCACCTCTGCGATCGGGTCGTCGTCATGTATCTCGGCAACGTGTACGAATCCGGAAACGTTCGGCAAGTCTTTGCGGCGCCTTATCACCCCTATACCGAGGCCTTGCTCTCCGCGATCCCGGTTCCCGACCCGGAAGTTTCACGCGATCAGATCCGGCTCGAAGGGCCGGTACCCAGCCCCCGCCATCCGCCATCAGGATGCAAGTTCCATACTCGCTGCCCGCGAAAATGGGGACCTATCTGCGAGCAGGAAGCACCACCCGCCCAGGAAGCGGCTCCCGGCCATGTGATCTACTGTCACCGACCACTGGACACACTCGAAAACGAGGTATTCGCCAGGTCTTCCGCGAATAAGCACCGCAAGGAATCGTTTAAGCCGACTTCGTAGTGGGCCTCGGCTATCACGTGCCCGGAAGTACCGGGCAGATACACCGCAGGGGTGGCCACCTCATCCCAATGCATCGGAGACAGACGTTGGCTACGACCATCGATACGCAATTGGCTTTCTCTCGGGCAGAATATGAACAGCGCCTAGCATCACTCCGTCGCGTTATGGAGGAAAAGGGCGCGGATATTCTCATTGTCGACGAAAAGGAGCACCTCGTTTACCTGACAGGGTTCGGGCCATCAGGGACGATGTACCAGGCATGCATCGTGCCGATCGCGGCCGACCCCATCATGGTTCTGCGCCGGCTGGATGGACCCAGTTTTCTGGAGAGCACTTGGCTTGACGGCCACGTGATGTATGGCGATTCAGAGAATCCGGTGGATGTCGTAGCCGCAACCCTGACTGAACACGGCTGGGCGAACTCACGAATAGGGTTTGAACTCGATTCCAACTACCTCTCGGTACAGCGATACCAGGCGTTAACCGCCGCGCTTCCTCACGCCACGACCATCGACTTTTCCAATGTGCTTCGGGAACAACGCCTGCTGAAGTCTCCTCAGGAGATCGAGTATCTGCAACAGGCGGCCAACATCGCCGACGAAGCGATGCGCCAAGCAGTCGCCGCCGTAGGCGAGGGCGTCAGTGAGCGGGCGGCGGCGATCACCGCCAGCAGGACGTTTCTTGAGCTTGGTGGCGACAGCGGGCATGTCGGGCCCATCGCCTCCGGCAGCCGCACCGACTCGTTGCACGGTGCGCTACGAGACCATCCACTCGCAAAGGGTGAGATTCTGCATCTGGAGCTGTGTCCGCAGGTACGTGGTTACAGCGCCCGCCTCATGCGCCCGACCATCGTTGGTGAACCGCCAGCCGAACAGGCGGAAACAGCGCGACTGCTCATTGAGATTCAGGACAAGCAACTCGCCGCGATGCGACCGGGGATCGCCGCGCATGAGGTTGACCGCATTGCGCGGTCAGGCGTACTCAGTGCAGGCTTGCGGGAGAGCTATGACAATTCCTCCGGGTACACGCTCGGCTTCTATGGCAGCCCGTATCCACCTCGTACAAGCGATTTCACCCGGATCTTTGTCCCAACCGCAGAGTGGATACTCGAACCGGGAATGATCTTCCACATGTATGTCGCAGCGAAAGGCATGGCGTTCAGTGAAACCGTGCTGGTCACCGATGACGGGCACAAGCGATTGACTGGCATAGAGAGACGCCTGTTCACCTGCTAGGGCGCTTCCTGAAAATCCACAAGTGCCTTTTGCCCAAGATAGCAGTATCCACGTCTGATCAATACACGCATCCATCCTGAATGATGGACGCGTGTATTGTCTCTGCTCCTATGACACGCCCCACATTGGCGATAGCGTCCATCCACTTCAGACATAGTTTGGAAGCCCTCGCCGAAATCGCTGATGAGATCGATGACGTGATGGGAATCGGTCATGTGGGGTAAGAGCTCCTCGAATCAGCGAGTGGCCGGACGGAACCCGGCGTTGTCGGCAGCGTCGGTGGTTCGGAAGCAGAGAGTCGGGTGGGTCTGCTGGTAATTGTGTGCGCCGGGCCAGTGGTAGATACCGGACCGTCCGTTGCCCTTGATCGGGAAGTCGACGGGGCAATCGAGCGACCCAGCGCCAGCGACCACA
>JACCZH010000523.1 GCA_013696045.1 Chloroflexia bacterium | reverse complement strand
AGAGATCCGTCGTGTCGATCCTGCTATAGTCGATACTCTGGATCACCCCCACGTTTGCGAGCGGCAAGACGTCGTCGGCAAGGATGTCGCAGATATCCCAGGTGACCTCTCCCGCGTCAACCTGGTTTCGTAGTGCCACTACATCTGTCGGGTCGAGGCTAATGGTCGCGCCCGACAGCCGCTCAAACGGCTCAAAAAACGCTCGCTTCTGTGCTTCCTGGTAGTCGCCACCCCAGCTCGTCACGTTGAGGGTCTGGCCCTCCCAACGCGCTGGATCGTCATAGCCGGGAACGGCCTCGACCAGAGTCGGCTCGAGCGTCGGCTCGGCCGTGACGGTGGGCGAAGGCGCGACAACAGAGCCATCGGCACAGCTCGCCACCGCCAAACCCGCCGCCAGCAGCGAGGCTTGTTGCAGAAGCCTGCGCCGGCTGAGCCGGCGCTTGAGTGCTTCTTGTTGTGTCTCGCGATGCGGAGCGGGCATCGGGTAACCTATCCAGATATCGGAACTATCTCCGTGTGATTAAACGTTTCTCAACCCAACAACGCCACATCCCCGCGCAAGGGAACGCAACATCATCGGCGGCGACACCGTACTGTCGTGTACTGTGCGGGTATTTCAGGTCGGATCGACATCTGCTCCAGCGGATGACACCTCACTGTCCGATCTCGGCAAGCGCTCGCGGATCGAACCAACGGTGCGAGCGACCCGCGTGCCGAACCCGGACGCCTCGCGGCTGAGAAACTCGCGCCAGAGGCTATTGACCTGGCCCATCTGGCGGAATTTCTTGTAGCGCTCGTCCACGCGCTTGCGTTCATTCATCGATTGGGTGTCACCGAGCGCCCAGAGCACGGCATCCAGCAGGAATGTGGCCGCGAAATCCGGATCGACATGCGCCCCGCCACTCGGCTCCTCGATCAATGCGTCGGCAACTCCGAGCCGCAGGCAGTCATGAGCCGTGATCTTCAGCGATTCGGCGACCTCGGGCGCGCGCAACGGATCGCGGAACAGAATTGCCGCAGCGCCCTCCGGCGCGATGACCGAGTACACCGAGTGCTCCTGCATCAATACCCGATCCGCGACGCCGAACGCCAGGGCTCCGCCGCTGCCACCTTCACCAATAATCACCGCAACTACCGGCACCGGCAGCACGCTCATAGTGGCCAGGCATTCGCTGAGTGTGGACGCAAGCCCGCGCTCCTCAGACTCGATGCCCAGAAATGCACCGGGTGTGTCAATAAATGTGACAACCGGGATGCGCAGCCGCCCGGCCAGCTTCATAATCCGCAGGGCCTTACGGTATCCCTCGGGCAGAGCCTGGCCGCCGCGCCGCCGCTCGTCGCCGTGACCACGCTCGTGACCAACGATCGCGACGCCCCGCCCACCTATCTCGCCCAATCCCGCTATAACTGCCGGATCGTCGCCAAACACCCGGTCGCCATGCAGCTCGACGAACTGCGGGGTGATCTTGCGGATGTAATCGAGGGTGGTCGGCCGATCCTGACGACGGGCCACCCGCAGCGCATCCCAGGCCTCTAACGGCTGCCGGGCGGCGGTTGGAACGGCTGGTTTCGACATCTCAGGGCTTGGCTGATCGCCGCGCGACACCACCCGCAAAATGGTCGAGAGCGTATCGCGCATCTTCACACGCTCCACTATGGAGTCGATGAAGCCATGCTCTCGCAGATATTCCGCCGTATGGGTTTTCCGATCGCCCGCCGGTTCCCCCTCAGGCTTCGTGCCGGCAATTACCCGTGGACCGGCAAACCCGATCAACGCTTCCGGCTCGGCCAGAATCACATCGCCCTGGCTGGCAAAGGATGCGTAGATGCCGCCCGTTGTCGGGTCCGTCAGCACGGAGATGTAGGGGATGCTTGCCTCGTGCGCTCGCTGAGCCGCGGCGGTCGTCTTGGCCATCTGCACCAGGCTGAGCATGCCCTCCTGCATGCGCGCCCCGCCGCTGGCAACCACGGTGATAATCGGGATCTTGCGCGAGATCGCATGCTCGAACGCCAGCGCAATCTTCTCGCCAACGACCGAGCCCATGCTGCCCCCGAGGAAGCGAAAATCGACCACCGCAAGGACAATCTCCGCGCCTCGGATTCTTCCTCGTCCAGTCAAAACTGCCTCGTTCATCCCGGTCTTCTCGCGTGCCGCGCTTACCCGCGTCTGATAGGGCTGGGAATCAGTGAACACCAGCGGGTCCACTGAAACGATGTTGGCATGGATCTCTTCAAACGAGTTCTCATCCAGCATCAGCTCGACACGCTCCCAGGCTCCGATCCGGCCATGCCGCCCGCAGCTCGAACACACCCGGTACCGCGACCAAACGGCGTCACCTGACAGGTCTTGTCCGCAGCGCTCGCAGGACCCAGGTTGGGTGGCATTCATTGGCGTTTCCAGAGGTTTTGTGCTCACAGTTAATGCTCCTTGATCCTTTTCGCACGCCCAGTCATGAGAAGGGCTTCAGTATGGCGACGAGAAAACGTTATCGAGGCGCGGAACTATCCGCCGACGTCCAGGGCCGCGCGTAATCTATGGACCCGCTGTTCGTCCACCGGGTTGCTGACCTCGCCATCGATTTTAAGCCAGGTTCCCACGATCACTCCGTGTGCCTGCCCCGCGATGTTGATGACATTCTTCGCAGTCACTCCCGATCCGGCATAGACAGGCACGGAACCAGCAGCCGCTACGGCGCGAGCCACCTCCTCCGCAAGCGTAGCCTGTCCGGTTGCGACGCCGGTAACGACAATCGCATCAGCCAGACCA
>JACCZH010000511.1 GCA_013696045.1 Chloroflexia bacterium | reverse complement strand
ATGTAATCCCCTTCTCTCACCACCATATTGTTCTGCGAGTATAGGTGGGATGGGGATGGGGAGACAATCTGCTCCAGAGGATGTCAGCTCCACTTCGTTCGAAATTACTAGGTTTGGGATCGCTCGCGTTCCTGTTCGATGAGGACGCGGCGTAAGATCTTGCCAGATGCGGACTTTGGCACCTCATCGACAAACTCCAGCAGCCGGATCTTCTTGTACGGTGCGACGCGTTCCGCGACGTACGCCAAAATCTCACCTGGCTCGACGTCTGACTTCGTGACAACGAATGCTTTCGGTATCTCGCCGGCTTCCTCATCAACACAGCCAATGACCGCGGCGTCGGATACAGCCGGATGAGAGAGCAGGATCGCTTCAAGTTCGGCCGGTGCTACCTGATAGCCCTTGTACTTGATCAATTCCTTGAGGCGATCCACCACAAAGAAGTAGCCATCCTCATCAACGTAGGCGATATCTCCAGTGCGAAGCCAACCGTCTTCGACAATCGTCGCCGCGGTAACGTCAGGGCGATTGAGGTAGCCCTTCATGACCTGAGGTCCACGGACCCAGAGCTCGCCGTGCTCGTTTATGCCGAGCGTTCGCCCTGTCTCGGGATCGACGATCCGGGCGTCGGTATTGCGCACACAGACACCGATAGACCCATCTTTCACCCACTCCCCTGAACCGACATGCGTGACCGGGCTCGCCTCGGTCATCCCGTAGCCTTGATTCATGGCACAGCCAAGGCGTTCGGCGCACGCGCGCGTGAGGTCCGCTCCTAGTGGAGCCGCGCCGGAGCAGATTGTCTGTAGGCTGGATAGATCGTAGTTGTCTACCAGTGGATGCTTGGCGAGGGCGAGCACTATGGGCGGCACAAGGTAGGCACATGTAACACGATAATCTTGCAGCAGTTGGAGGAACTGGTCGAGATCGAAGCGCGGCATCGTGACGATGGTTGCCCCACGAGACAGCCCGGCATTCATGATGACAGACATGCCATAGATGTGGAAGAAGGGTAGGATGGCGATCAGCACGTCGTCCGAGGTGAGCGGCGCAGTTCCATCTATCACCTCATCATGCGCCACAAGGTTGTAGTGCGTCAGCATGACCCCTTTCGGAAGGCCGGTCGTGCCGCTCGAATATGGAAGAACCGCTAGATCCTCGCGTGGATTGATCTCGACAACCGGCGGCTCACCCTCGTTCTCGAGAAGCGTGCTAAAGGGTGTGGCGCCTTCGGCCTCGCCAAAGACCCAGAGATGGGGAGAGCCGGCCTCGGTGGCAGCCTCGCGTGCAGTGTTCAAGAGCTGCGGAATTGTCACCAGGTGTGTTGCTTTCGAGTCACGAAGCTGATCTGCCAGTTCTCTCGCGTTCGCAAGGGAGTTGATGGTCGTGATAATCCCTCCAATGGACGTTACGGACAGAAATGCCACCGCGAATTCGGGCAGATTCGGGCTGAAAATGGCAAAAACGTCTCCTTTAGAGAACCCACGCTGCGCGAGGCCAGCGGCAGCGTGCCGGACGTCACTAACGAGCTGCTTGTAGGTTATGGTGCGGCCGCTCGGACCGTCGATCAGCGCCGGCTTGTCGCCGAATTCCAGCGCGCAACGGAGAACATGTGGAACGAGCGATACGTCCGAAATTTCGATGGTAGGGTAAGGGCTGTGAAAGATGGGTTGCTGATCGTTCTTGATTTCCGCTACCATGTGCCTGATCCCTTCGCTGGTCTGGAACACCACGACGATGGCGGATGGGTGCCCGACAAGCCCGGTGTAGAGCACAGGCGCACCGAGAGCGCTGAAATCCTTAACGGTAACTTGTCGACAGGAGTATCAACACTTGTAGTATGTGGAAAATGCAGGCTTTGTCAATACGTTGAGTTCGACGCGGATGCGTCACGCCTAGCGCCTGTTTGCAAAATCCAGCATCTTGGAATGGCTTTGATTTTGCAACCGGGCCCTAGAAACAATGACTCCCGAACTCGCGATAGCCGCGCACTGGCAGCTCGTGGAGCTGGCGGCACACGTCGATGAGCTGGGCCTTACTGTGTTTGAAGAGCCGCTCACCTTTCTCAGCACTGGCGGTCGTCGGGTCTCCATGGACGCCGTGCTCCCATTCCTTTCGCCGCTCAGGAAAGCTGGCGAACTTCTGGACTTCGGCGCTGAGGCCGTGGCGCTCAGGATCGGCCACCATCTTTGAGCGGTCAATCAGATCGGGACGCAGGTAGAGCTGCATGGAGGTTTCCCACTCTCCACCGTGACCGATGAAGCCGGGGTCGGTCTCGGCGTCGTTGAGGATGTCCCAGGACATCTCCCAGTAGGTGATGGCCAGCACCCAGATGTCTTCCTCGGCCAGCTTGGTGCTGATGACCTGGTTGATGGCACGGTTGCCGCCGTGGCCGTTCAGCAGAACGATCCGCTCGAAGCCGTTGGCGCGGATCGAGCGGCAGACATCGGAGACATAGGCGATGTAGGTCTCTACGCCCAGGGTGATCGTGCCGACTTCACCCATGTTGTAGTGAGTCAATCCGATCCAGAGCGGCGGCGCGACGATGACCGGAAAGTCGTCGATGGCGAGTGCCGTCTCGACCGCCAACGCCTGGGTGTGGCTGATATCGACATCCATCGGGCAGTGCGGACCATGTTGCTCGACCGAGCCGGACGGGATGATGACGACCGGCTGCCGCGTTAGCGCGTCCAGCAGCTCGTGGCGCCACATCTCGTGCCAATGCACGGTCCGCTCACCTCGTGAGCGTTGCCCCCTGCCGAAGACCGAAACGTCGCTGACCATTGGTGTGTTTCCCCTTTCCTGTCTGCATGTGATCCCAGCCTGTCGTGCGGGTCATCCTGAGGAATGAAGGATCTCTGTTCTAATGCCCAGGTGATCGAACAAGAGATCCTTCGTACCTCAGGATGACCGATCAGGTTCTACGAATACCCCAAAACCTCTCGCAGACGCTGCGCCACTATCGCCGGCTCGCCGGGTTGGAGGACCATGGGATTGATACCGATGGCGCGGTCGTGGACGTGGGCCTGGCTGACAGCGACGGCGGGGTCGCCCTCGATCAAAGCGTTGATGACGGCCTCGACCGGCTGTTCGATGACGGCCTCGTCGAAGGCGACCACAGCTATCGGGACGCTGCTGGCTGTCTTGCGTCCCCGAAGGTCGATGCTGATGCCCGGCACGTCTTGCAGCGCCGAGGCGATCTCTTGCAGCATGTCCTCCCAACGGCGCTGGTCGGCGGCATGGTCGCGGTTGACGTACTGCTCGAGCGCAACCATCAGGCCGACGATTTCTTCTTTGCCGACCTTCAATGGCCGGCCGAGTCCGTGATGCGGTGGGCCGGGCAGAGCCCCGTCCTTCAGATAACGGTCGCGCCAGGTCCAGGTGGCCGGCATGACGTCCATGTCCTGGTGCTGCAGCGCGACCGATGCTATGAGGTCAGCCCGGCCGGCCAGGATGCCCGAGGCTTGCGGGCCGGCGATGGCCTTGCCACCACTGAAGCAGACCAAATCCGCTTCCTCGTTGATGAAGCGCCTCAGGTTTCCGACCGGCGGCAGGGCGGCAGCGGCATCGACAATGACCGGCAGGTTGTGACGGTGGGCGACCTCGACAACCTCCGGCAGGCTGACCGCGCCTGGCGAGTTGCCGATCGAGTAGAAGATTGCCACGGTGCGCTCGTTGATCTCGGTCTCGATCTGCCACGGCCACGTGCAGCCCTGACCGGGGTAGCCGACGTAACCGACCTCGACAAGTTTTGCGCCGGGCAGCCGCAGGGCGTGCGAGTAGGCCGTCATGTGCTCGCGCTGAACGATGATCTCATTGGGCATACCGGTCGTATCCGGCAACTTGTCCATGCGCGCGACGTCCAGCCCGGCGATAGCGGCCGCCGCGCTCAGCGCCAGCCCACCGGCCGCGCCGGAGGTAACGTAGCCGGCCTCGGAGCCAGTCACTTCAGCGATGAGTTTGCCGGCCGCCTCCTGAATATCCTCGACGCGGACACAGGCTGACGCGGCTTCGCTCATTGCCTCTCGCACTTCTGGTGAAAGGATAGAGCCGCTCAACCGGGTCATCGGTCCTCCGGCGTTGATGATGGTTTTGACGCCGAAGCGCTGGTAGATGTTCTGTTTCGCGGTCACTCCACTAACCATGCAAGACCTTCCTTAGCGTTGCCAGCACAATCTCAGCCTCGCCCGGCTCAAGCGTCTGGGGGTTGAGGGCGATGGCGTTCTCGTCGTCCTTGAGTATCCCGACGGCGATGCGTGGTGAGCCTTCCCAGAGCGCTGTGACGATCTCATCGCGGGTTAGCCGGCAAGGCGGGGCGAGGCACACAATCGCCCGGCCGTGTGGCTGGCCGGCCTCACTGGGATAGCCTCGCTCTGCCACTACGCCCGGAATGTTTGCGAGACCGTCGATCCAGAATTGCACAGTTTCTTCGTAACCGGACAGAATCGTGGTCTCGTCCTGGGCAAGCGACCACTCAACTGCGGCCAGGATCCCGGCCAGCTCTTCCTTGCCAACCTTCATCGGCCGGCCAATGCTGTGGTTTGGGTTGCCGTTCACACGGCACGCCTCGATGAGATCTCGTTTGCCGAGCACCAGGCCGCTGGATTGCGGTCCGCGGAGCCCTTTACCTCCGCTGAAGATGGCGATGTCCGCGCCGAGATCGCGGGTGAAGCGCCAGAGGCTTGAGACCGGTGGCACTTGTGCGGCAGCATCGACAATAACCGGCACGCCTCGTGCACGAGCGATATCGACCACTTCGTCCAGCGGGAGCGCGCCTTCCGCATAGTGTGTGCCCGCAAACCAGAGAATGCAGGCGGTACGCTCGCTGATGGCCCTGGAGAGGTCTGCTTCTGAGGGCCCAACGTCAACCAGCCGCGCGCCGGTCTGGCATGCTGCGTAGTCGTAGCCGTTGCGCTGGCTACGGTAGACGATCACTTCGTTGCGGTCGAATTCGTCAAGGAAGGGGAACGACGCGACGCGCTCCTGGTCTGTGCCCGCGATACAGGCTGCGACCGATACCGTGATGCCTGCCGCCGCGCCCGAGGAGATGTAGGCCGCCTCGTTGTAGGTAATTGCGGCGATACGCTCGCCGGCCTTGCGCTGCATTTCGTCGAGATCGGTGAACGATCCAGCGGCGGTGCTCATGGCCTCGATGACGGACGGCGGTATGCGGGACCCACCCAGGCGGGTCAGGGTCGCGGACGCATTGATAACCGGAGTCAGTGCCAGATCCTCGTAGACAGTCATCAGACCGTCGTCAGGAAGCGTGACATCGGCTGCACACCCAGCTTTTCGGCCATCCAGGCGTCCACGGTGTCGTGGTCGGTGCCGCCCTCGTGGGTAAGCTGATAGTACTCAACCGGTCCACCAAAATTTTTCGAGACCCGTTCAAGCCAGGCAGCGCCCGACGTCGAACCCGGATCGCCGACGCTTAACGACGTCGTGGCGGTGATATCACCCACATGGTGTATCGGGTCCAGATAGGCTACCGAGCAGGCCACCGCTTCTTCCCTCTCAGGATAGGTTCGCAGGTATTCGTTGATCTCCTCCAGCGGGTACGCCTCTGTTCGCTGGCGCGCCTCCATGAGCCGGTGGAACACCAGGTCGGCGGCCTGAACGATGGAGAACTGTGGCCGCCGCGCGGCGGTGATCAGCGCGAGATCGTTGCCCATCACTGCGACGTTGTCCGTGTCCACTTCGGGCCGGGACAATAGAAACTCGGCCCCGCGCAAGCAGTCGGCCACGATATCGCGGAAGACATAGTTCTCCGGATCATCGATTCTTTCAGTCATCAGGCCAGGATACGCTGCTGCATAGGGTTTGTCGGCCAACCGCTGCCCGCGATGAATGACCTGTAAGGTGACATATCGCATTCGATCGTTATAGTCCGGTACAGCCTTTACGCTGCCATAGCCGGGCGTGAGCAACAACCCCGGAAACGGCCCGTTGCCGTTCTTGGGGACGCTGAAATAGCCAAAGATCCGGTATGGGCCCACGCTCGTTAGTCGAACGCTGTAGACGTCGCAGTGTTCGTTGGATCTGATTGGCAAGTGGTCTAGCTCGGGGGCAGCCGGAATTTCCGCAAGTTGCCGGTCCACCTCGTCCCAGTAGCTCTCGAAATCGGCCGGCCGGTCTGTGTGGTTCGTCATGCTTTCTCCTCTAACCCACCGTTGGCTCGGCGTGCAGCTCGGCCGCGGCCGGCTTCAAGTGACCGTTCAGGAACTCCTCGACTTTGGGCATCACCCATTTACGCCCTGCGTCGTGGGCGCAGCGCGGTGTCGCAATAAGCTCGGTTGGGCAGGTCATCGCTTTCACAAGATCGTAGCCGGTTTCCGGTGGACAGACATCGTCTTCCAGGCCGATGTAGACGAGCATCGGGCTTTTGATCTGAGGCGCGAAGTTGATGCCGTCGAAATAGT
>JACCZH010000493.1 GCA_013696045.1 Chloroflexia bacterium | reverse complement strand
GCGGGAATGGTGCGCGCCAGGCCGCTTGTTAGCCCGGCTCCCGGGATGAACGGATAGACCTGATACCGTAGACCGTTCTGGCGGTCTACGTGTGCTTCAAACGCTTGCACTCGGACAGGTGACGACGTTGCGAACTCGCGCAGGAAGTCCGTTCTCGACGGCATCCTGCCGGCCATGACATTCCGAGCGGGGAAAACGGAATTCCAGCTTATTATTCACAACGAAAACATAGTGATCGTGCCCGTCATAGTAAGGGGTGATCGCAGAGGGGGCCACAAACGGAGAGTGGCGTTTGATGAACGGCAAGTGCCTCGCAAGAATGTCGTCATTCATGTGGACCACTACCTTCATCCGGTTTCAAAAGAGAGAGGGCGCAACAGGTTGCGCCCTCAAGACAGATCGTATTGCCGGACCGGTTAACGATGCTAGACGGCCGGCGGGACCGCAACCCTGCCATAACCAGCCAGGTGCTCGGCCCAGTATGGAGTGTTGAGAGCCATCAGCTGGACCACATCGTTCTCGGCTGGGGCGTTCAGCATGTAGCCACCACCGACGTAGATGCCAACGTGGGTGATGCCCGGCCCGGCGGTGTTCTGGAAGAAGACGAGGTCGCCCGGCAACAGCTCCGCCTGCTCGATACGAGCTGTGGCGTTGAATTGATCGGCCGCTGTGCGCGGCATCGCCACGCCAACCTGCGAATATGCCCAAACAACCAACCCTGAGCAGTCAAAGCCGGCGGTGTCGGATGCTCCACCCCAGACATATGGAGTTCCAAGCGCCGACATCGCAAACTCCAGCATGTTTTCCGTCTCGGGCCCGAGAATATCAGCCGAGATGAGAAACTCGATGAAGCCGAGTGCCACCAGGTTGTTCTTGAAGCGGGTCACATACTCGTAGCCGCTGGTATTGAAGGCATCAACAGCAATGGTGACGTTGCCTTCGCTGTCAATCGCGCCAAAGTAGGCTGCGGCTGCCTGCTCCCAGGTGCCCCATTGGAGATAGCCTTGCGTCAGGATCTCGGACGCGGTGCGGATATTGACCCAGGGATCCATAAGATCCGGACCCCAGCGGTTCGCGGTCTCCTGCCAGTATTGCGGCATCACCTGCATGAGACCCAGCGCCCCAACCGGCGACACTACTTGCGGATTTCCGCCTGACTCAATCCCCATGATGGCAATGAGCACCTGCCACGGCACGCCTGACTCTTCGGCAGCCAGCAGAACAAGATCCATCCACTGGCCGGTACCCGTGAGCTGTGGCGCGGTCGCCGCGATAGTCGTTCCTGGGAAGCCGGACAGAGTCGCATCCGTCGACACTGAGGCGAGCTCACTTACACGCTCTTCTTCAACCCAGGCGTTGGCGCTCGCTTCATCCATCAGGACATGCAGCCCGATAGCGTTCGCCAAACCTGAGATGCCAAACAGCCCGATGACTATGATGGCTGCGGCAAAAATCCTCATCAAGAACTCCGAATCAGGGGATCCCCATCCCGATATATACGCCATCCAGGCGCAACTATCGACCCCACGCCGGGGTCGTATTAGAACGTTGCTGTGGCGGCTATGCCAATTCGAGCAGGCAAGCCGTTTGTTGAGCAAGTGGCCGTGCCATTGTCCGCTGCGGGAATCCCCCATTTCTCAACGATGTTCGGGCTAGCGTATCCTATCTGCCCGTCGCCGTCGAGATGTTTCCCGCAATGGCCCCTTGGTGGGGCCATTCACTGAAAGACACCATCCGGAGAGAACGTTACGATCAGGCGCCGCGGAGCCTGTCCAGCATACCCGCCAACACACGCTCGGACGTGTCCTGATGCTCGATCACGCGCCCTTCTGTTACCTCCCAGACAGTTCCACCGAACCGTTCGATAAACCAGCGATCGTGCGATGTCGCCAGGATTGGCCCCGGAAACTCGCGCAGCGCGTGCTCGAACTCCTCCAGCACGTCCAGACTCAGATGGTTCGTCGGCTCGTCCAGCAGCAGGAAATTCGCCCTTTCGGCGACCAGCCTGGCGATCTGCAACTTGCGGCGCTGGCCCGAGCTCAACTGCCCAACGGACTTCGAGAGGTCGTCATACAGAAAGAGCCCATGGCGGAAGAGATCGCTGATTAGCTCGTGCTCGAGACCATCCAGTCCGTCGCGGTACACGTCAAAAACGGTCCGCTCAGTGTCAAGGCTAACGCCGTCCTGGTCCAGGTAGCCGACTCTGGCAGCCTGAGCGATGACAATCCGTCCAGAGTCGGGCGTTATACGGCCGGCGATAAGGTTGAGCAGTGTAGATTACCCGGCGCCATTGGGACCAACCAGCACGACACGCTGCCCACTGCGCAGCGTGAACGACAGGTCGTTCAAGACGACATCGTCGTCAAACGCCTTGGAAACCGACTCAAAGCGCACAATCTCGTTACTTTTGAGGTCATTCGCGTCCAGGACGGGATTGATCTTCATCATCAGTGGTGGTTTAGGGATTGGAGCAGCTTCGATCCTCCGCAACCGCTCCTCAAGTGACCGGATGCTTTTACTGGCGGTCTTGTCCGCGCGAGCCTTGTGCGCTTCCTGGATGCTCTTGTCCGGATCGCGGGGAGCCGGAGCTTTACGATCGACCCCCGCTCGCGCCTGCCGGATCGCTTTCCTCAACTCGGTAATCTCGTCTTGCTGTTCGGCGAAGTCGATCTCCCACTGCGCGCGTTCACGCGCCTTGGCCTGGGCGTAGTGGTCATAGTTGCCGGGATACTCCAGCAGACGGTGCGAGTGTTCATCTATCTCAATGATGCGCGTGACTGTCTGGTTCAAAAATCTTCGGTCGTGTGAAACAACCAGCATGATTCCTGAGTAAGCGGCCAGATACTGCTCGAGCCATGTGATGCTTGGGAAGTCAAGATGATTGGTCGGCTCATCCAGCAGGAGGATATCGGGTGATGTCAGTAGCAGTGTCGCCAGCAGTACCCGCGCTTTCTCACCGCCGGAAAGCGTCTTGAACTGCCGGTCGCGTGGAATATGGGTGATGTGTAGCCCGGCACAGACCACGTCGATACGGTAATCGATGTCGTAGCCGCCACGCCGCTCAAACTGCTCCAGGCGCTCGCTATATTCATCCATCACTCTGTCGAACGCAGCACCTCGGGCCGTCGTCATGTCCGTTTCAAGATGCCGCAATCGTCGTTCGAGCTCGCGCAGCTCTCCAGCGGCCTGGTAGATCAAATCCTCGATCGTGGCGTCGCCCGGCTCGGGCGGGTCCTGCGGAAGATAGCCAACCTCAACGCCGCCGGACGCCGCGACAACCCCGCTATCAGGCTCAACCTCACCGCTGATGATTCGCAGCAGTGTGGACTTTCCAGAGCCATTCGCGCCGACCAGCCCGACTCGCTCGGAGCCGGAAATGACAAACGACAAATCGTCAAGAACGGTGACAGGCTCATAGATTTTAGAAACGTGGGATACGGACAGATGCATACAAACAACCTCACATGGCAGAACGACGCCGGTGTCCGGATCGTCGCGGCTACACATTTCGACGGAGGCTGTTAGTCGATCAAGGGAGTGTTTCTACTTTCGTCATGCAAGCGTTGTCCACAGCGCATGAGGGTACAGCACATGGTGGCTTTCTTGCAAGCGTTGCGCGTGGTGGAGTTGTAGGCCGCTATGCTAGGATGGACGCGAATACCCAGTGCGTTCATTGAGAGTGAAGAATC
>JACCZH010000479.1 GCA_013696045.1 Chloroflexia bacterium | reverse complement strand
GGACTGCATAGTGTCGTAGATAAACAGTCCGTGATAGACACTGCCGCCTGGTGAGTCGATGTACATCTGGATATCCTGCTCCGGATTGTCGTTGTCCAGGAACAGGAGTTGAGCGCTGATCAAGTTCGCTATCTGGTCATCAATCGGCGTGCCAAGCACGATGATCCGGTCGCGCAACAATCGAGAGTAGATGTCATATGCGCGCTCGCCGCGGTTCGTGCTCTCGACCACCATCGGCACGAGGTTAGTAGGCAGGGAACGGTCCATGTCGTGTGATCCTTCCGGCACTAGAGTGCCATACCGGTCAAACGGTAGCGGTCGAGCGGCCACCGGCGAGTCTAGGCGGATTCGGTCTTCTCGTTTTCGTCTTCCTCAACAGCTTTCTGCTCGAGATCATCGCTGATTTCAGCGACCGCGACCTCGGTTTCGGAAACTGCTTCAGATTCCTCGACTTCGCCAGCCTCGTGGGCCTCGGCCGAAATTGGCGCGCTTTGGTCCTCTTCTTCGCCGGACACTTCAATCACGCCGGAATCTGCCGCAACCGCCTGGGCTTCGGCGTCTTCGGCAAGCAGGTCAGCCGCTTCGCCGGCTAACGCTCCACGACCGTCGGTTGCGATCTCAATAATACGATCGGTGAGCTTGCGGTCCTGAACTTCACTCAACAGGCGCTCGCGGAAGTAATCGGATTCGTAGATGGAGCGCATCCGTTCAGAATTTTCCATGCCGCCGGTCAAGCGAGAGATTTCCTCTTCAATGTCGGCGGGCGTAATCGAGAGCGATTCCGCCTCGGTGATCTGCTGCATCACCAGGCTATTGCGCACACGCCGCTCAGCGTCCGGGCGCATCTCGTTGCGGAACTCAGCCTCGGTCTGTTTTGAGATTTCCAGGAAGGTCTCGAGGTCCATGCCACTTTGCGCCAGCCGCGAGCTCATCTGGGTTACCTGACTGTCGATCTCTGCGTCAACCATCGCCACCGGAACATCAACCTCGCTGGCCTCGGCCATCGCATTAACGATCTCGTTCAGCACGTCGGTGCGCGCCTCAGTGGCCTTCTCACGCAAGAGATCCTTGCGAATCTCGCTGCGTAGCTCGTCGATGGATTCCAACCCGCCAATCTTGCCGGCGAACTCTGCATCCAGCTCGGGCAGATCGCGCTCCTTGATTCCCTTAAGGGTCATCTCATAGCGCAGGGTCGTGCCGCGCACTTCGGGCGCGACAGTTTCATCGTCCTCTTCAAAGGCGAGCGTCAGCTCGGTGGCGTCCCCCACATCCATCGTCTTGATGGCTTCTTCCAGCGCCTCAAACATGCCGGCTTCGCCTAGCACCCATGGCATGTCTTCGGCCGGCTCCTGGAAAATCTCGTCGCCGTCATAGACCGTCATGTCAATCGTGACCTGGTCGCCATCGGCAGGCTTGCGCGGCTTGGGCAGGTCAACCCACTCGGCGGCGTTCTTGCGCAGGCGATCAACCGTTTCATCGACGGCGCCGACCTCAAGGTTCACCTCGCGTGGCTCAACCCGGATCGACTTATAATCGCCGAGCGTGATCTCGGGATAGACCTGCACGACAACCTGAAAGGCAATCGGCTCGGGCTCGAGAACATTCACTTCCGGCTCGGAAACCGGGGTAAGGCCCTCCTGCTCGAGCGCGCGGCGATAGAGCTCATCCATGATCCCCATGCCGGCCTCTTCAACCAGTGCGTCACGGCCGAGCATCCGCTCGACAATGTGCCGCGGAGCCTTGCCCTTGCGGAAGCCCGGGATGTTGAATTCCTTCACCACCCGACGATACGCCTGGTTCATGGCTTTGGAAAACTCGTCGTCATCGGCGGCAATGTTCATCTGGACGACGCTGCCCGATGATTTGGCAACAGAAACTTTCAACACTTTACCTCAAATACAATCGAAGAATCTAACGACGGGAGTATAGCAAAACGCGCCAATCCACCGGCAGAACGGGTCAGGTTGCCGCCGCACACCCTTTGATGATTGTTACAATGTCGAGTCGATTTGGAATGCATGGAAGGCGCCGTGAACACTCAACCGAACCAATCGTCCCTGATTTCCCTCTGGCGGCAACAACGCAATGCCATCCTTCAGCTCGGTCAAGCGCTCCATGCGCGGATTCCGCCGGGTGTTCCAGAAGTCACCGTGCATGGCCGGGATCTTGAAGTTGACAGTGAGGGCGTCGGCTTTCAATTCCAGCTCACAATGAACGGGAACCTCTATGATGGCCGTTTCCAGGCTGGGTATTTCGTGGTTCAGGTGCAACTGGTCAAACGCAAAGCCGGGCTCGGCTGGCAGATCGACGCCATGCCGATTCTGGAGATCGAGCACGCAAATTACGATTTATACGCCAAACGCAGCCATTCGTTTGCCTACCGTGAGCGTCAGGACATTGAGACGTTGTTTCATGATGGTTTAGCGCAAGACGCCATCACATTCTTCGAAAATGTTCGTCACGGTCAACCACCGGTAGAGATTGCAACGCCGCATGGTGGCCAGCGAACCTCCCCAGTGTTGTAGATTCCTGAGAGCCTGCCGTCGGCGGCGAGCACGTGCCCGGAGAGATGTGAGCCATGACCGGCGATGAGTCGGACAACACATTTGGAGCCGAGGACCTGGAGTGTATCCCAACTGTCCGGTTTTTTCGGCGCGCCCTCATTCAGGACTGCGACCTGGTTCCGTGGGGCTCGAACTACACCTTTGGCGTGCTTCTCGAAGATCCCGAGGGAGAGTTTGACGAAACCCTGGCCATCTACAAGCCGGGCGCCGGCGAGATTCCACTGTGGGACTTCCCGGACGACACGCTTTATCTGCGCGAATATGCCGCCTACCTGGTTTCTGAAGCGCTCGGCTGGCATTTCATACCAACAACCGTAATCCGCGACGGTCCGCACGGCGTTGGCACTGTGCAGGAGTACATCGAACCGGAAAAGGACACTCACTACTTCACCTTTCGGGACGAGTACCGTGAAGAATTGAAGAGAATGGCCCTCTTCGATCTCATCACCAACAATGCCGACCGCAAGGCCGGCCACTGCCTGCGCGGACTGGCTGACGGCCGTATCTGGGGGATAGACCACGGCCTCACCTTCAATGTGCAACCCAAGCTTCGCACCGTCATCTGGGATTTCCAGGAAGAGCCCATCGACGAAGCGCTGCTGGCTGACCTTCGTCGCATCGGCGCGGATGGGGAACTGGCTACGCGCCTGTTGCGCTACCTTAACCCGCTCGAAGTGCGCGCCTTTGCGCTACGTCTCAATCGCATCCTGGCTACAGCGGTCTTCCCGCCCCTGATGTCACGCCGCTCCATCCCTTGGGGTTTTTGAATACATTCCCTCTTGACCGCTTGGCCATACTATGACTACTATCCCCCTAGATCGCTGATCGCGGCATCGTCACGACCAACCGGGATGAATTGCCCTCTGACACACGTTCTCAGAGGAGCGCGCTGGCGCATACTGCTGAAGTGCTAAGGTGATTCATACGGCCATGGAACGGCGTCTATGCAGGGCGTCACCGGCGAACTGGGATTCTCATTCGGACGGTTCGACACATTTGAGGAGGGAACATGAACCACTCGGTATCGATGACCGTTAACGGTTCCAAGCGGGACGGCAACGTCGAACCGCGCACATTACTGGTCCACCATATTCGCGAAAACCTTGGTTTGACAGGCACACATGTCGGCTGCGACACCAGCCAGTGTGGGGCATGCACCATCATGATGAACGGCAAAGCGGTGAAATCCTGTACTGTGCTTGCGGTTCAGGCCGAGGGCGCGGACATCATGACTATTGAAGGGTTAGCCAAAGACGGCGAGCTACACCCGATCCAGGAAGGCTTCTGGGAAGAGCACGGCTTGCAGTGCGGCTTCTGCACACCGGGCATGATTCTCTCCAGTCTTGACCTGTTGCAACGAAACCCGAATCCAACCGAGGCTGAGATCAGGCACGGTATTGAGGGCAACCTCTGCCGCTGTACCGGCTACCAGCACATCGTGAAATCCATTCAGTACGCTGCGAACAAGATGGCGGGCGCGGCAGGCGACGACTAGCCGCCGGCGCGAACACCAGTACCTCATCGTTAACGTGTGACACCGAGAACTGGAGGGAGGCCATCATGACTGTTTCCGAAACCAGAAAGGATCTCGTTGGGCAGAGACTGAAGCGACGTGAAGATCCGCGTCTTGTCAAAGGCGCGGCTCGTTTCATGGATGATATTGTGCTGCCCGGCATGGCGCATGCCGCCATTCTGCGCAGCCCACATGCTCACGCGAGAATTGTGAGTATTGATGCTTCCGCCGCCAGGGCCATGCCCGGCGTCGCCGGTGTATTCACCGGCAGAGATATGGAGGCGATAAACCCGCTCCCATGCGCCTTCCCGGTAGGACGTGGTTTCGAGAACAACATCAACACTCCGCGGGCCCTTGCTATTGACGAGGTGCACTGGACCGGAGATGGCGTGGCTGTCGTGGTCGCCGAGACCGTCGCACAAGCCCGCGACGCGATGGACGTGATCCAGGTGGAGTACGAGGTGCTCCCGGCCGTGGTCGACGCCGAGCTGGCCACCGGGGAGGGCGCGCCGCAGCTCCACGAGAATGCGCCCAACAACATCGCCTTTAAATGGAATGCCGGTGACCAGGCCGGAACCGAGACCGCACTTGGCAACGGTGAGATCGTTCTGAAGCAGCGGCTGCGTAACCAGCGGCTGATCCCCACCCCTTTGGAAACACGCGGCGCGACCGGCGATTACAATGCCGGCACTGATGAGTACACCTTCTGGCTCTCGTCACAGGCGCCACACGTCCACCGCTTACTCCTGGCAGCCTTCGTGATGGGCCATCCAGAAGAAAAGATCCGGGTCATAACCCCCGATCTGGGAGGTGGATTCGGCGCCAAGATCTTCGTGTATCCGGAATATCCGCTGGTAGGCTGGCTCAGCAAGGCGCTCAATCGTCCTGTCAAATGGACCGAGGGCCGGGCGGAGAGCCACTCAGCCACGACACATGGCCGTGATCATGTCACCGACATCCAGGTTGCCGCCAATCGTGACGGCAAAATCACCGGCCTGCATGTGAAGACGTGGGCAAATATGGGCGGCTATCTCTCGACGATCGCACCGGGAGTCGCGACCACGCTCTACGGCAGAATGGTCTCGGGCGTCTACGACATACCGAACGTCTACTGCGAGATCGTCGGCACCTACACCAATACCGGCATGGTAGACGCCTATCGTGGCGCTGGCCGTCCTGAGGCCACCTACCTTGTCGAACGTGCCATCGATCTCGTCGCACGCGAACTCAAGCTCGATCCGGCGGATGTGCGCAAGGTTAACTTCATCGCTCAGGAATCCTTCCCGTACACAAATGGCCTGGGGATGCTGCCGTACGACTCCGGCAACTATGTTCCGGCACTGGACAAAGCCCTCAAGAACCTTGGCTACAGCGACCTCCGCGCGGAGCAGGAAACGCTCAGGAAACAGGGCAAGCATCTTGGAATCGGTTTCTCGTCCTACGTCGAAGTGTGTGGAGTCGCTCCTTCGGCCTGGATTAATGCGGAAGGCTGGGGCGCCGCTCTCTGGGAGAGCGCCAACGTCAAGGTGCATCTGACCGGCAAAGTGGTGGTCACAACCGGAGCGCTGCCGCACGGCCAGGGGCACGAGACAACGTTCGCCCAGATCGTTTCGGATAGGCTGGGAGTCGCCTACGACGACATCATCGTCGAATGGGGCGACACCAAGGGGACGCCGTTCGGCTACGGAACCTACGGCAGCCGCTCTCTGACGGTTGGCGGCGCGGCCGTCGTCAATTCCGTTGAAAAAATCCGTGACAAGATCAAGAAGATCGCCGCACATGTCCTCGAAGTCGCCGAGACAGACATCGAGTTAAATGACGGCGTTGCCTCAGTTACAGGCGCTCCCGACCGCTCGCTCTCGTTTGCCGAGATTGCGCTGGCCTCCGCAACCGGATTCAGCCTCCCGGCCGGGATGGAACCCTATCTTGATGAGACCAGTTATTATGACCCGCCGAACTGTACCTTCCCGTTCGGCACACACATTGCTGTGGTCGAAGTAGATGCTGACACCGGCAAAGTCGATCTCAAGCGCTATGTTGCCGTGGATGATGTTGGCAACGTCATCAACCCGTTAATCGTTGACGGTCAGGTCCAGGGCGGAATCGTTCAGGGCATTGGGCAAGCACTGTACGAAGGCGCGGTCTATGATGACGATGGACAGCTGGTAACCGGCACGCTGATGGATTACGCCATCCCGCATGCCAGCCAGATGGTGAACATGGAGCTCGACCGCACGGTGACGGTATCGCCGGTCAACGCGCTGGGCGTAAAGGGCGCAGGCGAAGCCGGCACGATTGCGTCAGCACCCGCCGTAGTCAACGCGGTGATCGATGCGCTATCGCCATTGGGTATAAAACATATTGATATGCCATTGTCCGCGCCACGAGTCTGGGCGGCGATGCAGGAAGCGAACGAGAGGAACTAGGGATGTATCCAGCGGCATTTGACTATCACCGGCCAGGGTCGGTTCAAGAGGCGATTTCCCTTCTTCAGGAGAACCCTGAAGCCAAGATCCTGGCGGGCGGGCACTCGCTCCTGCCGGCCATGAAGCTACGGCTGGCCGAGCCCGGCGCGATCGTCGATCTCGGTAGTATTTCCGATCTCAAGCAGCTCTCTCTCAACGGTGGAGCCACCATCGGCGCGATGTGCACCTATGATGCGCTGCTCAACAGCAACGAGCTTGAAACGATGTTCCCGGTGCTGCACGAGGCCCTGGCCTGGGTCGGCGATGTCCAGGTGCGCAATCTCGGCACGATCGGCGGCTCGGCAGCACACGCTGATCCGGCGGCAGACATACCGGCCGCGCTGGTCGCGCTGGAAGCCGAGTTCGTGGTCGTCGGACCTAACGGCGAGCGCACCATCCCGGCCAGCGAGTTCTTCATCGACATCTTCACCACCGCACTTGAGCCAGAGGAAGTGTTAACCCAGATCAAGCTGTCTGCTCCCGACGGCAATGTAGTCTCCGCCTACGAGAAGTTCCCGCACCCTGCCTCTGGTTATCCGGTCTGTGGTGTGGCAGTAGTTGTCACCCGTGACGGCTCAGGCAACGTCAGCTCGGCCAGGATCACGGCAACCGGTTCAGTCTATGTGGTCACGCGGCTGACCGGAGCCGAAGACGCGTTGACAGGCACCGGAGGCGACGCCAGCGCAGTTGAAGCCGCCTCAGAGCGCGCCACTGAGGGCGTCTCCGAGTTTGCCGGCGACCACTACGCCTCGTCCGAGTATCGCGAACACCTCACCAAGGTCTTCGTTAAGCGCGCCTTGAATCGCGCTTTGGGAAACTAGTGAAAGACCCTCCCCCTCGGTCTCGGGGTGAGAGCCCCCTCTCATCGTCGCGCCCGTCCCGTAGGACGGGCGAGGGTTGAAACATTATGGTGATGATAGAATACCGGGATATTGAATTTGCAACGACGGCTGCGCGGCAGACGAAAGTGGGCCTTGCCGGCAGCCGGTCAAATGTGAGGATTAGTTGTTGGCTACGGCGCAGCAAGCGACTCATTCGTTAGAGTCCATTGATGATGTTCAAGAAGCTCTCGGCACCCAACAGTATGTTGCCGACTCCAGCCTTTCGACCGCCATTTATCTCGCACTGAAGCTACCGAAGCCTCTGCTCCTTGAGGGCGAAGCCGGTGTCGGCAAGACTGAGATTGCCAAGGTTCTCGCGGCCATTCTCGGCACCGATCTGATCCGGTTGCAGTGCTATGAAGGTCTCGACGTCTCGCACGCAGTCTATGAGTGGAACTACCCGCGTCAGATGCTCGCCATCCGCGCGGCTGAGGCAAGCCACGAGAGCCGCGAAGCCGCCATGGCCGAGATTTTCAGCGAAAACTATCTCATCAAGCGGCCGCTCCTGCAGGCGATCGAGCACCGTGGCCGGGCGCCGGTCCTGCTGATCGATGAGATTGACCGCGCTGATGAGGAGTTTGAGGCGTTCCTGCTGGAGCTGCTATCCGACTTCCAGGTAACGGTGCCGGAGATCGGCACGCTGGTCGCTGAGCACCCTCCCATTGTCATTATCACCTCGAACCGCACCCGTGAGCTGCACGACGCCCTGAAGCGACGTTGCCTGTACCACTGGATCGACTACCCGACGGTCGACAAGGAGTACAAGATCGTTCAGACCAAGGTTCCAGGAGTCAACGACCGCCTGGCCATGCAGATTGCGACCTTTGTCGCCGAGCTGCGCCAGATCGATCTGTACAAGGTTCCAGGCGTCGCGGAGACTCTCGACTGGGCCGCCGCGCTGATGGCACTCAGCCAGACGGAGCTCTCTTCCGAGGTCGCCTCCACGACGCTGGGCGCGATTCTCAAGCACCAGGAAGACATCCAGTCGATCCGCAAGGGCAAGCTCGATGAATTGATTGGTGCAGCAAATAGCAGTGACTGAGGGTAACCGCAGAGTAAAGAGATTATCGAAGGAGCCGGGGCAGCGCTTTCTCGAGCGCTCGCTCCGCTTTGGGCGCGTGTTGCGCTCCAACGGCGTGATGGTGACCCCGGCGCAGGTGATGACCTTTGTCGACGCCACCCAGCACATCGGTATCGAGCGCCGCCGCCGGTTCAAACAGGCCGCCGAAGCCTGTCTTGTGACGCGCAAGGAAGACCTGCCGGTCTTCGACGAGGTCTTCGACCGCTACTGGGTGTCGGTGCGTGAAGCCAGCGACAATGGCGACAACCTGACCGACTTCCAGGAGATCAGCGCCGAAGAAGCCGAGATGATGCAGGACGATTCAGACGACATGTCCGGCGCCGAAGGCGAAAGCATGACCTCGGAGCAGGTCGAAGGACTCGAAGCCGACGACGGTGAATCTGACGATCCTGGTGATGCGGACGACTCCGACGCCGAGTCCATCATGACGTATAGCTCGTCCGAAGCACTTCGCGCCAAGGACTTCTCGGAATACACCCAGGAAGAGATCGAGCAAGCGCGCATCCTTATGCGTCACCTCAAGTGGGAGATTGGCAAGCGCCGCTCGCGTCGCAAGATTGGCGCCCCCAAAGGACGTTATATCGACGCCCGGCGCACGATGCGCAAGTCGCTTCAGACAGCTGGCGTGCCGCTCAAGATCTCGCAGCGCAAGATCAAGCACAAGCCACGCGCATTGATCGTGATCTGTGATATTTCCGGCTCGATGGACCGTTATTCGCGGCTGCTGTTGCACTTCATCCACACCATCGAGAACGATATGGCCAAAGTTGAGGCGTTCGTGTTCGGCACGCGGCTGACCCGCGTCACACGGGTGCTCAAGAACCGGCCTATCGACGAAGCCATAACGAAAGTCTCCAGCGAGGTCCAGGACTGGGCCGGCGGGACACGCATCGGTGAATCGATACAGGGCTTCAACCAGGAGTGGGCGCGGCGTGTGCTCCGCAACGGCGCGGTCGTGCTTATTATCTCTGACGGCTGGGATCGCGGCGATCCAGACTTGCTGGCAGCCGAGATGTCACGCTTGCAGCGCTCGTGCTACCGGTTGATCTGGCTGAACCCGCTGCTGGGCTCGCCACGCTATCAGCCACTCACACGCGGTATGCAGGCTGCCATGCCCTTTATCGACGACTTCTTGCCTGTCCATAACCTGGAGAGCCTGGAGCTGCTGGCGGACCATCTCTCAAACATCGGGGAAACCCGCCCGGTGCGCCGCCAGAAACCACTGGATTTTGAACAGCGCCGCACTGAAGCGGCAGACTAGGGCGGTAACTACCTTAGCTATCGTGGTGAGCGACGTTTACCTTAACTGTCATCTTGAGCGGAGCGAAGCGGAGTCGAAAGATCTCAAGGCTACTCAGGCTCCAGCGGACAAGAGATCTCTCCACTACGGTCGAGATGACAGTTTAGGCTGCCGAACACCACGGTAAACCTCGAAAGGAGCGCTACGATGCGCGACGTATTAGAGCAAATTGATAACTGGATTGACCAGGGCGAGGAGATTGCCGTGGCCACCGTCATTTCGGCCGCCGGCTCGACTCCACGCCCGGTTGGGGCACGCATGATCGTGACCAGGACCGGCAAGATGCATGGCTCGGTCAGCGGTGGCTGCGTCGAAGGGGCTGTCGTCGAGACCGCGATCGATGTTCTGGAGCAGCGCCGGCCAAAGCTCGTCTCATTTGGCATCTCCGACGAGATGGCCTGGGACGTCGGCCTATCCTGTGGCGGGACAATTGAAGTCTTCGTGGAGCCTCTCGAAGCTCAGGTCGCGGACTAAACATGAACGCTGAGGTGTTCAACGCGATTCGCCGCGCCATTGCAGAGGAACGTCCGGCCGCCTTCGCGACCGTGATCGAGGGTGACAATGTTGGAAACTATCTCGCCCTTATTCATCCGGACACGATTCTTGGGACACTCGGCACGGAATCTTTAGACAACGCGACGTTGCAAGAGCTGCGCCGCTTCTTGACCGAAGGCGGAGCGCAAGCACTGGAGATCGACGGCCAGAGGCTCTATGTTGAAGCCCAGCTTCCGCCGCCCCATCTCGTCATCGTCGGCGCGGTTCACATTGCCATTCCGCTTGTTGGCTACGCCCAGATCATTGGGTATAAAACGACGGTCATCGACGCGCGAGGAACCTTCGCAACTGACGAGCGTTTTCCGCATGCGGATCGGCTGATCGAAGCCTGGCCAGACGAAGGTCTGGCCCAATTAACGCTTCATCCTGGCGTCGCCGCTGTCGTTCTGGCCCATGATCCCAAGTTCGAAGACCCCGCCATGGAAGTGCTGCTCAAGAGTGATGTTGGCTACATCGGCGCGATCGGCAGCCGCGCCACCAGCGACGAACGCGTCGACCGGCTCAAGACTCTGGGTTTCAGCGGCGCCGACATCGACCGCATCCACGGCCCGGTGGGGTTGAACCTTGGCGGCAAGTCTCCCGAAGAAATTGCGCTGAGTATTATGGCCGAGATCGTTGCCGTCCGTAACGGCAAAGACCCCAAGGCAGCCACCGCGACCGCCAAAACTCTATGAGCCGAGACAAACGCATCGCCGCCATCGTCCTTGCCGCCGGTGGATCTAGCCGTCTGGGACAACCCAAGCAGCTCCTCCCGGTCGATGGACAGCCACTTCTCAGCCGCACCCTTGATGTCGTGCGTATGACGAACCTTAAGCCGCGCATACTTGTCCTTGGCGGCTATGCCGAAGACATCCTGGCCGGCGTCAACGTTGACGGGTATGAGGTGGTGCTGAACGCCGATTTCGAGCAAGGCCAGGCAACCTCGCTCAAGGCCGGACTCCAGGCGCTGCCAGCCACCGTCAAGGGCACAATCGTTCTCCTTGGTGACCAGCCGCTGGTCGAACCCTGGCTGCTGGAGCAACTGGTCGCTGGCTATGTTTCCGCGAGCCACGTCGCGGTGCGGCCGCGTTATGCCGGCGGGCCCGGTAACCCGGTCTTACTCGGTCGCGAGCTTTTTAACGAGTTGCTGGCCCTGGAAGGCGACGTCGGAGCGCGTGACGTGCTCAGGCGACATCGCGCTCGAATCACTGAAATCGACCACACGTCGAGAAACGCTCCTCGTGACGTCGACACCATGGACGATTATGCTGCGTTCCTCCTGGATTGGTCCGCATCCGGCGCGCCAGATGTGCCTCGTCACTGTCAGCGCTGCGGGGCGGAGATTCACTTTAAAGAGGTCCACGCCCGGCTGCGTCCAGTCTGTCCGGAATGCGGGTTTACGTACTTCTTTGACCCGAAAATCGCCGTGGCGGTCATCATCGAGATCGACGGCAAGATCGTTCTGCAGCAGCGAACCATCAACCCCGGAATAGGCAAATGGACGTTCCCCTCGGGCTTTGTCGATCGTGGCGAGGTCGTTGTCGAAGCCGCCGCCCGGGAAGTGCTGGAGGAGGTCGGGTTGCGGGTCGACAATTTACGGCTGCTCAACCTGTACTCCGAGCCGGGTCAGACCGTTACTCTCGTCGTCTACCACACAGTCGTGACGGGTCAACTGCCATCTATCGGTGACGAATCCTCCGATGTTCGGCTGTTCTCGCCTGAGACCCTGCCCGAGCTTGCATTCCCGCGAGATGCGGACGTGGTGGCGGACTGGCTCGCGATTCACCGTACTTGACCGGCAACCACAAACCGGCGACACTCAACATGCTGGAGAGCCTTAGTTGGTTATCGCACTGGTTATCCTCCGTAGCGGCGCAATGCATTGCGCCCTCTCCTCCCGGAGAGGTTTGGGCAAGACACCAGGCGCTATGCATTGCGCCGTTACGGACTTTGTATACGACAAATCAGAAAATGGGGGAGGATATCAACGATGGCCGTTCGAGAACCAGCCGCGCGCGTAAACGGCACGTATGTCGGCGCCCCGGTGAAGCGCGTCAACGACCGCAAGCTCATCACCGGCCATGGGCGTTTTGTCGATGACATCGTGCTACCAGATACAGTGCACGTTGTTTTCGTGCGCTCACCTTACGCCCATGCCGACATCGTCTCGATTGACAGCAGCGCCGCCGAGGCGCTGCCTGGAGTGGTTTCCGTCGTGACAGGATCGGAGATCAAAACCTGGATGGCGGCCGACGTCGTCCATGAGACGCTCCTGCCAGGTAGGCATCTGGAACGTTATCCACTATCAGAAGGCCGTGTCCTGTTCGCCGGCGACGCCGTCGCTGCCGTGCTGGCTGATTCACTGGCGATCGCCCGGGACGCAGCCGAACTGGTGCATGTCGAATACAACGAACTGCCATCTGTCATCAGGCAAGACACTGCCCTGGAATCCAGCGCGCCGATCCTGTACGAGGGCTGGGACAGCAACACCGCCTGGCATTGGCACGTCGAAGCCGGCGATGTGGAGGCCGCATTCAACAGCGCTCCACATCAGGTGACGGTCGATCTGCTCTACCAGCGGGTTGCCTCTATCTTTCTGGAAACGCGCGCGATACTGGCCCACTATGACCCTAATGCCGAAGAGTTGACGATGTGGGTTTCTGCCCAGGCTCCTCATCGCGTGCGGACCACTGTCGCCGGGCTGCTTGGCATTCCGGAAAACGCAGTGCGAGCCATCGCGCCTGACGTTGGCGGTGGCTTTGGCTCAAAGGGTGGAGTCTATTCTGAGTACCAGTTCGCCGCCGCAGCCTCGCACCATCTTGGCCGGCCCGTCAAATGGATCGAGTCCCGTTCAGAGCATATGGCCACCACCAACCATGGCCGGGATCAGATGCAGCACCTCGAAGCGGCCGTGGCGAGCGACGGCAAAATTGAAGGACTGCGCGTCACAGTGCTGTCAAACTGCGGGGCCTACGGCGCGGCTACGGTCGGACAGCGCACCGGCATTATGTCCACCGGACCTTACCAGATTAAGAACCTGCGCACAGACGTGTATGGCGTGATGACCAACTCAACGCCCACCGGAGCATACCGTGGCGCTGGCCGCCCCGAGGCCGCCTATATGCTGGAACGCCTGATTGACCGCATCGCCGTCGAGCTGGAGCTCGACCCTGTTGAAGTCCGCCGGCGCAACTTCGTCCCAGCAGACGCCTTCCCGTACAAAGGAGCGACTGGCGCGCTCTATGACAGCGGAAACTACGCCGGAGCGCTGGACACGGCGCTGGAGATGCTTGACTGGGATGCGACCCAGAAGCAGATTCAACAAGAACGCGAGCAGGGCAAGCTCGTTGGCGTTGGCATCGGATTCTATTGCGAGTTTGCTGGCCCCGGCTGGGACAGCGCCGAAGTGCGGGTTGCGCCGTCCGGTTCAGTTACCGTCATGACCGGGATATCGCCACACGGCCAGGGTAACGAGACCAGCCTGGCCCAGATCGTGGCCGACGAGCTCGGCATTCCGATGGAGATGATAACCGTCAAAGCCAGTGACACCGCCATCACGCCCCAGGGTGTCGGCACGTTCGGGTCGCGCGGCACGGCCATCGGGGGCGGAGCCGTCATGTTGGCGTCTCGCAAGGTCCAGGACAAGGTGAAACAGTTCGCCGCCGCCATGCTTGAGGTCTCAGCGGATGACATCCAGCTGAAGGATAGCCGCGCCGAGGTCATCGGCGCGCCGGACCGTTCGGTCGGCTTTAAACAGATTTCCGGGGCCGCCCACGCGATGGACGGCATTCCTGGCGGATTGGAGCCGGGCCTCGACGCTCAATCCTTCTTCAAGCCGGAAGGCCGCCAGTTCCCCTTCGGCGTGCATCTGGCCCAGGTTGAGATTGACCGCGACACCGGCGAAGTCAATGTCACCCGCTACATCGCTGTGGATGACTGCGGCACAATCATTAACCCGCTGCTGGTCGACGGCCAGAAGCATGGTGGCCTGGCCCAGGGTTTCGGCCAGGCGCTCTGGGAAGAAGTCGTTTACGACGACAATGGACAGCTGCTTACCGGAACCATCATGGACTACGCCGTTCCCAAGGCCAACCAGTTCCCAACCTTCGAGCTCGGCTCAACCGTCACCCCCAGCCCATTCACGCCCCACGGCGCCAAAGGCATCGGCGAAGCCGGAACCACCGGCGCGCCTCCGGCAATCGTCAACGCTGTGCTGGACGCCCTGCGGCCACTGGGAGTTTCGGCTGTAGACATGCCTTTGAAATCCGAAAAGATTTGGCGCCTCCTTCAGACCACGTAGCACCGATGAAACTCCCCTCTCCCACGCATGGGAAAGGGGTTGGGGTGAGGGCCTTCTTCGGGGATGGGGACATTTCTGCGGTCTACCGCCCCTCCGCCGCCTGCTCCTCGAAATCCTCAATGTCCTCGCGCAGCGTCTTGACCTGCCCGTTAAGGTAGTAGAGATACCCGGCGATCATGAGCCAGGTCACGGCGAAGGCGGCGAACAGGTAGCCAAGGTTGTCGTCCATTAGTCCTCCGATGCGCCGGTCACTTCACGGCCGGTTGTAGGGTAGGTGGTCTCGTTCTTCGAGCGTCCAACGGGGCGCATCAGGAAATCGGCCTCACGCTCGGCCAACCTGTCGCGCGCCATTTCAACCTGCATCTTCTGCAGCATGAGATGAGCGTAGAAAATTGTGAAGCCAATGAAGCTCACCAACAGCGTCAGGAGCATGCTGTCAGGAAGATTCGGTCCGCCAGTGTTAATGACGATCGGCTCCGGATGCAGCGTTCGCCACCAACGCACCGACATGTGGATGATCGGGATATCGATCGCGCCGATTATTGCCAGCACGGCTGCAAACCGCGCGGCGCGCTCAGGCTCTCCCGCATATGAGCGCACCATAAAATAGCCAAGATAGATGAACCACAAGATCAGGGTCGTCGTCAGACGCGCTTCCCACTGCCACCAGGTTCCCCAGATCGGCCGTCCCCAGATCGCTCCGGTAATGAGCACCAGTGTCGTAAACAGAAAACCCAGCTCGGCCGCCGAGCGCGCCAGCCGGTCAAACGTCTGGTTACGTTTCCAGAGATAGCCCACGCTACCGATAAAGAGCACGACATACGCCAGATAGGCCAACCATGCCATCGGCACGTGCACGTAGAAGATGCGTTGGGCATTGCCCTGGGCGGCGTCAGTCGGCGCATAGACGAACGCCATGTAGGTCGCGATCAACAGCATCACAACCGAAATGATGCCGGTAAGGGCCGTCCAGCGGCCCGTTCCCTGACGCGTAGATTGCACGAGGATGACTCTCTTCCTGCGGACACAAACGCTACTCTTCGATCACGAACGAGAACCCGAGGTAGGCCAGAGTGACGAAGATCACGTCAAAGGCAACCAACAGATTAAACCACGCCAAAATTCCGTCTCTTTCGCCCTGGAAAACAATGGCCGTCGCCTGCACCGCGCCAAGCAAGACCGGCACCAGCAGAGGAAAGAGCAGCAGCGGCAACAAAACTTCCCGGGTCCTCCCGCTCGACGCGATGGCTGAGAAGAGTGTCCCCAATCCGGCGAAGCCGACCGTTCCGACGATGGCAAGAGCAATCACCCATGGGTGCCACGCCGGCAAGCCATAGAGCACCGCGAAAACCGGCAGAGTAACAGCCTCTACGAACAGCAGTGAGAGCAGCGTCGCCAGGAACTTGCCCATAAAGATCGTGCCGCCGTCCACCGGCGTCAACAGTAACCCTTCCAGCGTGCCCCGGTCACGCTCCAGGGCGATTGCGCGCCCTAGCCCGAGCATACCCGCAAAGAAGAACGCGATCCAAAGCGCTCCCGCGGCGTCGCTAGTGCGATCCCCCCTGTCCAGATCGAAGGCGAAATTGAGTGTCACGACAGTGACAAGCGTAAACGCCAGCATCGCGCCCAGAAACTGACGCGAGCGAAACTCGATCAGAATATCTTTCCAGGCAATCGCAAGCGCGCGGCCCATCTGCTACTCAGCTATTCGCTGTACAGGCGTGGAGACGTACCTGTCGAGCTCATCGGTCGAGAGCAGCGCCGCCGAGCGGTCAAGCGACACACCTCCCTCCTGAAGGGAGACCGCTCTGGTCGCCATCTCTAATCCGAACTCAAACGAATGCGTGGTGAAAATCACCGCACCATCGCGCCCAATCTGGTCTGCAACAATTCTGGACAAGACTTGCCGGCCCGCTCGGTCGAGGCCGGTGTCCGGCTCGTCCAGTATCAAGACCGGCGGTTGGTGCAGGATCGCGCGCGCCAGATTCAGGCGTTGGAGAAGTCCGCGTGACAAGGTGCTCGCCGCTGAAGCGCGCCGGTTGGACAGCCCCACGGCATCCAGCGCCACCGGAACCACCTCGTCAGCGTCCAGCTCAAACATCCTGGCATAGAAATGAAGGTTCTCGGCGCATGTCAGTTCGGGATACACGTAGGGCTGGTGACCAACGACACCGATGCGTTGTCGCACACTCTCACGGTGCTTCCAGGCATCTTCCCCAAACGCGTCTACTGTCCCACGGCTTGGCCGGGCCAACGTTGCCAGAATCCGCAGTAAAGTTGATTTCCCAGCGCCATTCGCGCCGAAGAGTGCGATTGATTCACCAACACCGACATTCATATTGATATCTCGCAACACCACCTGGCGCCCATAACGCTTGTAGACACCGGATGTCTGAAGATACGGTTCGTTCATGAGAGGTCGTGCGCAGGTTGCTTTTCGGGGACAATAGACTCCGGTTCTTCCTGTTCAACGCTTACCAGACGCGCATCTTCATCCGTCCTGATCTCTCGCTCGCCTCCAGGGAGGACAATTGGCGCCAGCACATAGGCAAAGACCGCGGCGGCTATCAAGACCAGCAACAACATTTCAACGATCATTGGCTAGGATGGCCTCGGTCCAGTATCGGGATGCAGGAACTCGTGAGCCAGCGCTTCAAGCTCCGCGTCATTGAGGTCGTGATGGGACTCCGACACCTCGCCGCGAGGCTTGCGCCCCAGACCTTCGCGCATGTAAAGCACCACCACCAGCGCTCCCACAGCCAGAACGAAGGGGGGAATCCACCACAAGGTCAGAGTAAAGCCGCTCTTCGGCGGGTCCATAAGCACGTTCTGGTCGTAGCGCTGGACGAAGTACGCGATGATCTGCTCATCTGATTCACCTGCCTGGACCTTGCGCTCGATTGTGTCACGCATCTGTTGGGCCAGCGTCACCTGACTGTCGGCCACGGATTGGCCGGAGCAGATCGGGCACTGCAACTGCCGGGCAAGCTCAAGGGTCCGCTCGGAATACACATCCTCGGCGCCGGTGCCGAACACCAACAGCCAGGTTGCGGCGATCGCCAGAACACATGCCAGACTAATCGGCCGTCGCTTCACCGAATGCCTCCTTTCTCACGGAAGAGCGCGCTGTCACCGGAGCGACGCTTGGCGCCGGCCAGAAAAGCACTCCCATGCCGAGGAGGTAGACCGCGCCACCGGCCCAGACCCAGTTCACCAGCGGGTTAACGAAGATACGCAGATGTGCCGCTCCGCCATCGTCCCACTCGAGCAGCATCACGTAGACGTCGTCGAAACCCACGGTGTTGATGGCGACACGGGTAGTTGTCTGATCTTCAAAGCCATCGTAGGTAAAACGGTTGGCCTCCATCGAGCCGTGATCGTTGCCGCTTGAGGAGACGTTTACATGCGCGGTCACTACCCGCGCGTCCGCCGTTCGGGTCTGACCAAGCCGCTCGTAGCCAACGGTATAACCAGCCACATCTACTGAATCACCTGGATTAAGAATCACCTGCCGCTCAGTGTTGAAAAACCACGATCCAACAATACCGAGCGCCATGATCGCCACACCCAGGTGAACGATATAGCCACCGAAGCGTCGCGGGTCGCGCCGGGTTAGCCGGTAGATCGCCGCAGGTACACTGTCCCCGGCATTCTTGCGGCGTAGCCTCACCCCGCGCCAGTACTCCACAACAACCGCGCCGATGGCAAACACCGCCGCCGCGGCGCCAATAGCCGCCATTGGCTGCCCAAAGAGGAAGAGCACGCCTGCCAGACTCACAATCGCGAGCCCAAAGGGGATGCTTAAGGAACGCAGCAATGTTTCACCGACCGTCCGCCGCCAGGCAAGCAAGGGACCAACGCCCATCAACAGCAGCAAGGTCAGTAAAAGCGGACCATTAACCTGATTGTAGAAAGGAGCGCCAACCGTAATCGCAGTCCCCTGGAAGGCTTCAGTTACCAACGGGTAGATCGTGCCCCAGAGCGTGGCAAAGGCTATAGCAGTGAAAACCAGATTATTGAGCAGGAACCCACTCTCTCGCGACCAGACAGACTCAAACGTATTCTCCGAGCGCATGAGCGGCAAGCGCCAAATAAGGATTGCCACCGACGCTACAGTCATTGTTGCCAGAAAACCCAGAAAATATGGGCCGATATCAGAGAGCGCAAAGGAGTGAACCGAGGAGATGAGCCCGCTACGGACAATGAAGGTTCCGAAGATCGACAGCAGAAACGAGCTCAGTAGCAACCCAACGTTCCAGGTCTTGAGCATGCCCCTGCGCTCTTGCACCATGATCGAGTGCACGAAGGCCGTCAGCGTCAGCCACGGCAGCAACGAGACGTTCTCGACCGGGTCCCAGGCCCAGTAACCACCCCAGCCCAGCACATGGTACGCCCACCAGCCGCCAAGAAAGATCCCGGCGCTCAGAATCGCCCACGACACCAGTGCCCAGCGCCGCACAAAACGCAACCAGTCGGTTGTCATCCTGCCGCTAATAAGCGCCGCAACAGTGATCGCAAACGGGATAGCCAGCGTCGCAAAACCTGCCAGCAGCAGCGGAGGATGGATCAACATGCCCGGGTCGCGCAGCAGAGGGTTAAGACCACGCCCGTTTCCCGGAGTTACCAAATTTACCGCAAATGGTGTGGCGACAAAACTCAGGATATAGAGCAGAAACCCGATGACTACCAGCAACGTCGCCGTTGCGTACGGCACGAGACCTGGAAAGCGTTCGCGATTTCTGGCAAAGGCGATTGCGCCAATGACGCTGACAATCAATGTCCAGAAGAGCAAGCTGCCCTCCTGGCCGCCGTAGAAGGCCGTGATGATGAAGTACAGCGGCATGTCGCGACTGGAGCGGCCGGAGACATACGAGAAGCTGTAGTCATGGGTGACGAACGCGGCAAGGAGAATGCCTGAAGCGATTGCCACCAGCACGGCGACGCCAATCAGCGCCCGCACGCCGCTCAAGGCGAGACGCGGGATACGCTTGCGTTCCCCGACGACACTCAGGCCAATTCCGAAAATGGAGAGCGCCAGAGCTAGAAGAAGGGTGCCCTGTCCAAGCTGCGCCAAATGGTCCTCACTCGCTAGCCTACGTCGTCCTTGGATTCTTCAAAGCGGGACGGACACTTGGTGAGGAGCTCGGTGGCGATAAATGTGCCGTCGGGCCCCACCGTTCCGGTAGCGATCACCTCGGCGTGGTCGGCAAAAATATCGGGAGCCGCGCCATTGTAAACAACGGACGTTGTAGCGACACCGTCGGTGATCTGGAAACGAATCTCCTCGCCGATGGCGCCCCTTTGGATCGTGCCCGGCACGACATCGCCGCCAACACGGATCTGTTTGCCGGCGGCCACCTCGGAGCTGGTCTGAAGATCATCCACCGTCATGTAGAAGGATGCACTTGTGCCCTGCATGCCGTTGTAAATCAGGAACGCCAGCGCCAAAACCAGCACGCCACCAGCGGCAAAGAAACGCGTGCCAGCGCGGTTCTTTCTACGCGCCACCGGTTTGGTTGCCAGGCTCTCGGAACTCATGTTGCTCCCCTCAGCATGCCGTAACGACGAAGTCATCTACTGCGCAATGAACCCGCGGCCATAGAGCGTTGCCAGGACAATTCCAAGCGTGAACGCAACGAACCCCAACATAAGGATCAACTCGGAACTGGATCGTTGGTTACGCCTTCTCCGGGATCGAAGCCGGACTCGCACCAGCGCGAATGCCCATACTCCCGCTAACACCTTGGCCGCCAGTAAGGCGACGTATGTCAGCCCGCCTGTGTTATCCGAAAGGCGCTCAAACGTCAGCACCACACCGGATCCCAGCAACACAATCGTGGCGATCTGCGCCCACTCGCCATACGCCCGCTGCGCCGCCGCCACCACAGCCTGGCCAGCGGAATCAGCCTCCTGCAACGCCGGGCGCAACGCCAGGAAGAAGTATACCCCGCCACCTAGCCAAACGACCGCCGCCACGCTATGCGCCACCCGCAACAAGACCAGCATCCAGTCTGACGACGTCACCGGATCTTAACCACCGATCGAGACCGCAAACTCACCCAGCAAACGTTGGCTGACGATCGCAATCCGGAACACTTGACCGGACATGAACAGCAGACCGAGCGCAACCAAGGTTACGCCACTGATTGCTCCGACCAGCTGCGCGCGCCGGGTGAAGAAGCGCATAACCTGCTGAAACTGGCTCAACCCCAAGCCGGCCAGTATAAACGGCAACCCGAGTCCGAGGGAATACGCAAACAGGAGCAGTGTGCCCTGTTGCACACCTTCGACGGTGCTGGTAAAGACCAGAATCGAGGCCAGGATCGGTCCAAAGCAAGGTGTCCAGCCGAGCCCGAAGACCATGCCCATGAGCAGCGTCTCGGATGACGTGAATGTCCGCGGCGTCAAATGAATCTTGCGCTCACGCATCAGCAGCGGCACCCGGAAGCCCCACAGCACGATCAAGCCCATCAAGAGCATAATCACGCCCGAGACCTGAATCAGTTCGCTCCGATAATCGTCCAGGAATGCCCCAAAGACTGACGCCGACGCGCCGAGAGTGACGAACACCAGCGTAAATCCCAGGACAAACACGATGCTCGGCCAGAGGTAACGGTAGCGCCGGGCGGCAGGATCATGGTCAGCGCCGGACGAACCTGTAATGAGCGTCAGATAACCCGGAACAAGCGGCGCGACACAAGGAGATAGAAACGACACAACCCCGGCCCCGAACGCGGCCAGTAACCCGGCGGCAGAGAGCCCGATCATCGGGCTAGCGCCACCATATCGCGGATCTGCTGCGTGTTAGTGAACTCGCCCCAGAAGTAGGTCGCAATCTCGCCATCGGCGTTGACAACGAACGTCTCAGGGACGCCGGTCACGCCATACTCCACGGCAAGAGAAGTGGAGTTGTCGTCTTCAATTATCGGATATGAGACATTGACCCTGTCCAGGAACTTCGTAGCGGAATCATGCGTGTCCCACACATTCACGCCGACGACCACCACGTTGCTGCCGGCAAACTCCGCCGCTGCCTGGTCGAGCATTGGCATCTCATTGAGGCATGGCACGCACCAGCTGGCCCAGAAGTTGAGCACGACAATCTGTCCCCGGTAGTCAGACAACTGGAAAGTAGAGCCGTCAAAATTCGCCAACTCGAAATTCGAAGCGGGCTTAGGATCATCGTAGACGATAATGCCCGACTCAGTTACCGTCTGCCCGGAGTCCATCCGCGCCGAGGCTGGCGCGAAGAGTGCATAGGCAAGTATGGACAGCAGCCCCACGACCATCGAACCAGCGAGGATTGGGATCACTCGCGTTCGGATCACGTTCGCTGTGCCCCGCTTCTCGGGTTCAGGCGCTGTTTGAACAGCATTTGAGCTCATCTGGCCCGCGTCGTGTGCATCGATCACCATAAGGTTATCTTTCAAGGTCTGTATGCGATAAGACGGGATGCGGAGAAGTGGCCGGTGCTGGTG
>JACCZH010000470.1 GCA_013696045.1 Chloroflexia bacterium | reverse complement strand
AACGCAGCCTCCTCAACCGGCCAAACCTCAAAGGCGCCGACATAGACCTCAGCATCCGGATAGGGAGCGAGGTTCTTGCGAGCAACGGCGGCAAGCTGCTCGCCAAGTTCAACGCACCGTATCCGATAGCCGCGCCGTGCAAACGGAACGGTCGCGATGCCGGTTCCGCAGCCTAACCCAAGAATGCGTCCGCCGTCAGGAATATCCGACAACGCCACGATATCGTCGAACAGCTCCTCCGGATAATCAGGCCGGGCCTCGTCATAGAGCAAGGCATCCCGGTTGAACATGGAGCGCAGTATTGTGCGTTCATCTGTCATAGGTTGATGCCCCCAGCGTCCACGAATGAGGCTCTACTTCCGACACTGCTCAAACACCCGGTTCACTATCGCCAGCGTGGAAGCATAGGTGGAATCCATGCCGTAGTAGGACATGCCGCGCGCGCCGAGGGTTTGGGCGCGGGTGTAGGGCGTGTCTGAGGCGTAGTGGATGATGCCGATGTCGACCGGGATGTCGGTCAGGTTCACGTTCTGGTTTTGCGGGTGGTGAGTCATGAAGGTGTCCTCGTAGAGCGCTGAGAGGTATGGCCCAGCCTCCATCTCGACCACGGTGAAGTTCTCGCGGTAGTAAAAATCGAGATAGCCGCGATTCTGTAGATAGGTGCCCTTGACCGTCACCGCGCGTTGATGGTCCAGCGCCGAGCCATAAACCAGAAATGGATCGAGATCGGCGCTCGAGAAGTGGTTGTTGAACCAGTAGGTGTTGCCGGAATGCTCGTCGTAGACTGAGTCGGAGATCATCACATCGCCGATACGCGCATTCAGGGTAGCGGCCTTGCCCAGGACGTAAACCCCGCGCAGCCGGTCGGTGGCAATCGCCAGCTGGGTGAGGATATGGTAAGCGGCCAGCCCGAGAGGGTAATTGATATTGATGATGATCGCGTCGGTCTCCGGCAACGAGCCGTCGAGCGCGGCGATCCTTGGGTCGAGGTCGGCGGGGTTGAGTTTGTTCAATTCGATGATCTGCACGCCGACGTCTAGCACACTCTCAGTCTCAAGAGTCGTGATACCACGCTCCTCTTCCTCGCGGTCGCGGGCGGCCCGCTCGTCCGGATACAGCTTGTAGTAGCTGCGGGCAACGAAATACAGGAAATTATCCCAAGGAGCCCGCGAGCCGCCCGACTGGAGCTGGCGCAGCTCCGGCAGCAGGTCAGCCGGTTCGGTCTCTTCAATAAATGTAATCAGCTTCTCGCGCCGGCGCCGGGCGGTGCCGGAGAGAAGGTTGGCGATGGAGTGGGTGTTGGACGACACGAAGTAGACCGGGCGCTCGGTCAGCTCGCGCTGGATCAGAAGCCGTTCCACGGGATTCCACCAGTGTGCCGTCGAGCGCGCATAGCCAAGATAGGTTCCACCCAGCATCTGGAGATGCAGGTCGCGTTTCCCGGCCGCCATCGCCTGCAGGTTCGGCCAGAAATCTTCTCCCCAGGCCAGGCCGAGACGCTGCCAGTCGTAGGCTTCGATGCCGAGTCCTTTGCGGATTGCTTCCGAGGATTCCGGCGACGGCGTCCCGCTCTCGACTGTCTCCTCAATCTGCGCTTTCAGGTTGCCGTCATCGTGCCGGATAAGAGCGTGCAGCTTGTTCCACTCAATCTGCCAGGCGACAATCGTCGGGATCAGGTCGTCAAGGTCGGAGGTCGAGCCAACGTAGACGGCCAGTGCGTCGTGGCCGTCATAGTGCCAGCGCCGCCGCCGGCCCGGCGCCGCCACCGAGGCCCAGGATTCAAGATCGGGATAGCCGTTGCGCGCAAAGATCGAGCGCGACTGGCCTAGCAAAATACGCTGCACCGAGACAATCTCCGGCGGCAAGCGCAGCGTGCTGTACATAAAAGCATTCATGTCTGGTTCCAGGTCGGCCGCGCCATCGTGCAAACTGGAGCCTATGTTGATGTGCGCCTGAACCAGAGTATCAACCGCCACCGCGCCCGACGAGCGCAACAAGGTCATGTAGGTCTGCACATACAGATCGACCTCGCGCTTGCCGGAGCGTAGCGGGCCACCGCCACCGTTGAAGCCCGGCGAGAGCCGGTCACTCTCCTCGAACAGGGATGTCTCGTCCCGTCTGATCTGGTCCATATCTCGCGTCCTCCGGTCATCCACGCGGCGTTCAGACCCCAATAGTAACCTCAGCGTATACGCAGCTGGGAGAAGCCAGCTGTTTTGCCAGAGAGATGGGCTGTCGCTCAGGTTCATCGTCATTCGAAGGTGTGTACACCACCATGCTGGCGCGACAGGATACTGTCAGGAGAAAGTGTGAGAGGGGAGGCAAGCGACTACAAGCTGGTGGCCACGGCTCAAGATGGCGGCGCTTACAGCGTGTTTCAGGATAATTGGTCTTTGTAGCGGCGCAATGATTATGAGAATCGCTCTAGTCTGCAGAAGCAGGCGCGAGGGCAACGTCCGCTGCAACCGGCAGGGTGACGATAAAGCGCGTACCGCCGTCCGGTGGGAACTCGGCCCGGATCCGGCCGCTGTGAAGTTCCACGATCTGGTGACTGATGTACAGCCCAAGGCCCAACCCGGTCGTGTAACCATGATCGGGGGCCTGATAGAAGCGCTCAAAAATCTGGTTACGCTCTTCGAACGGAATTCCCCGCCCGTGATCGCGCACCGACAGCTCGATTTCGGCATCCAGCGGTTGCGAGATGACCACGTCAATACTGCTTTCGACGGGACTGTATTTCAGTGCGTTGTTCAACAGGTTGGCCAGCACCTGTTCAATGCGAAGCGGATCGACCCTGGCCTCAAGACTCGCCGGAACAGTGAGCGTTATGGCGTGTCCATCGCTGAACGCGCGAGCATCCGACACGGCTTGCTGAACAATCGCAGCGAGATCAACCAGTTCACACTTCAACGCCAGCTTGCCGGCATCCAGCACCGAAAC
>JACCZH010000454.1 GCA_013696045.1 Chloroflexia bacterium | reverse complement strand
ACGTAACATGCACCGGACCGGGAATGCCTGAAAGCGCTAGCCGCCAGGCACGCGCCAGCGTTGGCCGGATAGCTTCGACGCTGGCTACGTCGAGCGCGTCCTTACAGACCGCGCGAGCCGCCTGGCGCTGATCGAGATCCTGAAACGCGCCAAGACCGCGCTCCGCCACCGGGCTCGCGCCGCTGAGATAGAGCATGGGCAACTCCATGCTGCGAGCCACCCCCACCCCGGTCAGCGCCGCCAGGTGACCCGGACCAGCGGACACCAGCAGCACCCCCGGAATGCCGGTGACTTCCGTCCAGCCGGCGGCAGCATAGGCCGCGGCCGACTCGTGGCGCATGTGTATGATGCGCACACCAGCGTCAGCCGCGGCATCGTAAATTGGAAGAATCTGGTTACCGGAGACTGAGAAAAGGGTCGTAATGCCAAGCTCGGCCAGGGTCGCGGCGACAATCTGTCCACCGGTCATCGTCTCCAACGTCTGTTCCCCTTACCCGCGCAACTAATCCGTCTCACCATCGGGCGTCTCCACCCGGCCTGCATCTCGCCGCCGGTTTACCTCAGCCTTGTCAGACTCACCGGGATCAACATGTTTCCGTGGACGGTGCTCTTTTTCATCATCCCCCAGGAACTGCGTCATAATCGAGCGCCATGATTGCGGCGAATCGAACCCCGTCTCATAGGCGGGATCAAGCAAGGCGCGTTCATGGCGAACCCGCATCGCGTCCTGAATGATGACCTGTATGGCCGCCGCGATCGGCAGGGCCAGCAGCGCTCCAATTGGACCCATATATGTACTGCCCGCCAACACGGCCAGGAACACCGTCAACGGAGAGAGCCCAATCGTGCCCTTCATGATACGCGGCACCAGGATGCTATTCTCGGCTAGCTGCAACAGCACCAGAAAGGTTAAAACGATGGCCGCCTGTTGCCAGGAGTGCAACAACGCGATCGCCACGGCGGGAATACCACCGATCCAGGGACCGATGATTGGGACCAGCTCGGTAATGCCCGCCCAAAGCGCCAGCAACAACCAGAAGCGCACACCAATCAGCCCATAACCGATCCCGGCCGCCACCCCGATAATCAACATCAGGAACAACTGACCGCGCAGCCAGTCACCAACCTTTGATTCCACGTTGTTCCAGATGGCGTCCATGCGGTCGCGGTTGGAAGTCGACATCTGCAGGAGCAGCAACTGTTTGAACAATCGCTTCTCCATCAAGTAGTAGAACCCAATAACGAAGGTGGCGATCAACCCGAACAGCACCCCGCCAACGCTGGTTACGAGTCCAATCGCAGTGCCGCTGGTGGGTGGCGGCGGATTCTCAAAACGAAAGCGTAACTGGGTGATCAAGCGATAGCCGGAGGTCGCGAGCAGCTGGTTGTCACTCGTGCGCCAGCCTTCAGCAACATCATCGACAATGACCGGAAGCTCATCGACAAACACCCGCGCCTCGGCGGTCACTAGCGGAACGACCAACAGGCTAAGCCCCACGATGACCACCAGAATGGTTGCATACACGGTCAGAATACCGGCAGCCCTGGGCATGCCCCGCTTTTCAAGCTTGATGACTGGGCGTTCAATAACGGTAGCGAAGAGAACGGCGAACAGTAGAAGCACAACAACAATTTGAACCTGAACAAAGAGGTAGAAGATGATCAGGACGACCAGCAGCGACAGCGGGGTGAGACCCGGCCGAAATGATCCAGTCAGTCGCTCATTTCGTGGGGGCTCAACATCGGCCACGTTTTGTGCCTCTCGCAATGCCCTCACCCACACACGGACACCGCGCGGAGACCCGAGCCGGGCTGCCGCGGTTTAGGTGTTGGAGAGGACGATATCTTCTCGACCGGGCATCCGTTCCCAGTCCACGGCCCACATCTCCGGGTCGTATGGATCCACCGGACGGCGGCCGCCAATCGAATCCCAAACCGTCGGAAAGGAATACACTGGCCGCCCACCGATCGACATCTTGCGGGCGACGCCGCCAGGACGGGACACCGGAAAAATCTCACGCGGCGGCTTTGAAATCATCTCAGTCTGGAACCAGCCGTGTTCGCTGCACCGGCCGGCGTGCATCTCCCATTGAAGACCGGCGGTAACCTGGCCGAGCGGGGTAATCCGAACATTAGCCAGATCGGTGCCGCAGATGGGGCAAACGAGCGGGGTTCTGCGTCGTGCTGACATCGTTCTGAAACTCCCTTGACCATTCTCCGCGGGTATCCATGAGCGGATTTCTTTTTGACACGCGAACAAGAAGCAGCGAACTGCCCGACGATGCCGCAATGGTACTATACGTTTACGATATTTTGGCCGTTATCCGGGCGATCTTGTGAAGCGCGTCTTTCATGAGTACAATGGCGAGAATTCCGCGCCAGCTATGCGCCGGAAGGTCACGCTCATATCGGCCCTGGATGGGAACAACACACAGGAGGAGCTCGTGGCGAAGACCGATAAGATCGACGCACTGATCTCGACCGTACGCGAACTCAATCATCGCGTCAGACCGATGCTGAACGAGGGCCTTGGCGGCGGCCAGGGCAACCAGACGCAGGCGCACACTATTCTCGGTGAGATGCGCAACCGCGAGCTGGTCGCGTCACACGGCATCAAGCGCCTGATGCTCTCGAACCGTCAAGGTGTTGAGGACTCGGC
>JACCZH010000435.1 GCA_013696045.1 Chloroflexia bacterium | reverse complement strand
GTTTCCCCCAGTACATCGAATGAATTGGGACAGGCGCGCGCAGCGTCGCTCCTGCGCTCGTCCATTGTTCTCCACGTTGGTCACCGATACGGGACTCTTGGTCGTGACCGCAGCCTCGCTGCTGGTTAGTGCCCTCTTCATCACATTCGCGATCCTGCGGCACCGCACCTATCACTCGGCGGCCATGGATTTTGCCTTCTTCGATCAGATCGTCTGGAACACATCGCAGGGGCGTTGGTTCGAGACGTCCTTTGTGCCGTACAACTTCATGGGGCAGCATGTCGAGCCGGTTCTGCTGCTCTTTGCCGGGCTTTACTGGTTAACACCCGCGCCCGAATGGATGCTGATTGTTCAGGCGTTGGCGGCCTGTGGAGCAGCGATTGTGCTTTATCTGCTGGCGCGCGAAAGGATTGAGCGCGCCTGGCTGGCGGCATTGATTGCGATGTCATATCTACTGTCACCGACGCTCCATGACGCGCTGGCGTTTGATTACCATTCCGAGGTCATGGCTCCGCTGTTCGTGTTTGGGGGCATGCTGCTTCTGTTGCGCGGCCGGACCGTTTGGGGTGTCGCGCTTTTGCTCGGAATGCTTCTGCTGAAGGAGGACGCAGCGCTGGTCCTGATCGGTCTGGCGCTGCCGCTCTGGTTGCTGCGCGAGCGCCGGGCGGCCATGACCGTTGCCGTGGTTGGTGTTGCCTGGGTTGTGTTGGTCGTCGGCCTGTTGATGCCAGCGGTGCGCGGAGGAGAGTCTGACCTGGAGGCCCGCTACAGCCATCTCGGTGAGGGAACTGGCGCCGGAGGCATCGCGCGCGGGCTGGTTGTAAATCCCGTTGGCGCAACCGGGCATGTCCTGAGCCGCTGGCCGGCGCACGGGCTTTTCCGCCAACTCGTGCCACAGGGTGGAATCTCCATGCTTGCGCCGTTGTGGTTGCTCTCCGCCGCGCCGGTTGCGCTGTTGCAGTTCCTTTCGTCGCACGACACGCAACAACAGTTACGGCTCCAGTATGGAGCGCAGGTCTTGCCGCTGGTAATGCTCGCGACGGTTGAAGGGTTTCGTTGGCTGGAACGGGCTTCAGGAGATCATGCCAACCGTTCTCTGCCCATATTGGCTCGGATGGAAAGCCGGACGCAATTAACTGCGCCTCTACGTAAGGCTGTATTCGTCTTTGTAGTGTGCACCCTGGCGAGCGCCGCCTGGTACAGCCCAGTCCACCGGCTCGCGGAAACGAGAGTCACCGCAACCGACCCTGCTACGGCGCAAGCGGCGTTTGCCCGGATCCCGGCCGAGGCGTCGGTCTCGGCTCAGAGCGGGCTGGCCCCGCACCTGTCGCAACGCGAGCAAATCTGGGAGTTTCCAGTGCTCAACGACGCCGAGTATGTGATCCTGGACACCCACGGCCCCGTATCCAGGCCATACTGGGCAATTCACGACGCCGAAGTGGCCGCGTTACCTGAGCGGGGTTACGATCTAGTCTGGTCCGAAGGCAGCCTGCGGATATACGAGAGGAATGCGCCATGAGCTTTTCGGTTGGGTTGGCGTTGACGAACGAGTGTAACCTCTCCTGCGCGCACTGTTATCGCGACGTGCACGACATGAGCCGGCTCTCGTTGGACGACGTGAAAGCGATCTGCGACGCGCTGCCGGTGCGCTCGATCAACTTCGGCACCGGCGAGAACGGCGTGCATCCCGAGTACCGTGATGTGCTGGCCTATCTGCGCACACAGGACGTGAAGACCACCATTACGACCAACGGCCTCTCGATCGACATCCTGACGGATGAAGAGGTCAAAACCTTCCACTCGGTCGAGGTGTCGATTGACTACCCAGACGAGTTTGAGCAGGATGCTTTTCGTGAACCCGGTAATTACCGGCAGAGTCTGGACGTTCTCGACCGCTGTAAGCGGCTCGACATTCCAGCCACGATTACAGCGGTGATGATGTCCACCAACTACGACCGCTTGGTTCCCATCGCCAGGATGGCCGCCGAGCATGGGGCGACGTTCCGGGTGAATGTCTACCAGGCCGTGCAGACCGACGAATTCTCACTGTCCTACGACGAGTTCTGGACTGCCTTCCGCCTGCTCTTTGAGGAGACCGACGTGCTGGCTTGCACCGAGCCGCTGGTGAACGCAATCATGGGTCTGGGTGGCATCTCTGGCGCTGGTTGTGGCCAGGGCACGGTGAGGATTGCCGCCCGTGGAACGGTTCTGCCGTGTGTTTACTGGCCGGCCTACGGCGAAAAGCTTTCAACTCTGCTGGAGGTCGGCGCCGGAATTGCGGCGCACCGTGACTGGCAGGATATCCAATCCGTTCCCGGCGCATGCCAATCTTGCGTATACGTTGACACCTGCCGAGGCGGCTGCGGCAGCCGTCGCCGTCTGCGCGGCAAGCTGGACGAGCCGGACCAATACTGCCCGGTGGTCCGCGGCGATGAGGTCGTCCTGCAGTGGGCCCGCGCCGCCGGCCAGGACTTACCAAAGTCTGGAAGTGCCTGCACGACGATTGTGGCGGCGCGGAGAGCCTGATCGGGATACAGTATCTTGTCATGATGAGTACAGAATTATCGGCGGTTTCCGACGTCCTGGATGAAGTGGTTCGGCGGCTTGTAGCAACGCTACAGCCGGAGCGTATCTACCTCTTTGGCTCGCGGGGACGCAGATGGGGACAGCGACCTTGACATCCTTGTGATTGTCAAACATTCGGACGCTCCGCAGCATCGCCGGGCTCAAGATGCCTATCACACTCTGTGGGGAATACGGGCGTCTCTTGATGTTCTCGTGTGGATTGTCGACGAGTTTGAACGACAAGTACCAGTGGTGGCCTCGTTGCCTGCAACGGTTGTCCGTGAGGGGCGACTATTGTATGCAGCCTGAAAAGGTGAGGTTGGTACGCCAATGGATCATCAAGGCAAACCGCGATCTCCTTGCCGTAAGTCACCTGATGGACGGCAATCCTCCGTTGCTCGATGCCGCCGTCTATCACTGTCAGCAAGCAGCTGAAAAGGCGTTGAAGGGATACTTGACATGGCACGATCGTCCGTTTCAACGCACGCATGATCTTTCGGAGTTAGTTCAGTTGTCTTCGGATGTAGATGAATCCCTGCTGGAGCTTTAACGCGCCGCTAAAATCTTGACGCCGTATGCAATTCAGTTTCGCTATCCTGCTGACGCACTGGAGCCTGATCCGGGCGAAGTGGATGAGGCCGTCCGCCTTACCCGGCAGGTGCTCACCCTTGTACTGAAACATCTGCCAGCAACTGTTCGCGGGGACGATGCGTTCTAGAGCGGTTGCCGTACTTACCGTCACTTTAATGTTCGTTATTCTCGTTTTGCCGCCGTCAGCAGGTAGTCCCGGCTCAACCGTACCGATCCATCCGCCTGCTCACATTCACGCATCAATGCCATCGCGTCAGCTCTGACGGCAAGCTTGGTGACGTCGTCGAACTGGCGGTAGGTGTAGACCGTTGGGCCGAGGGCGCGGCGGAAGAGCATGTCGAGCGCCTCAACTGGCGATTTCACCAGCCATGCGGCGTCGCCCCCGGCGTGCTGGATGTCTGTAACGTACATCCCGAACAGATTCGCTAGATACTCCGGACGGCCCCAATCCAGCGGGCTGGGCAGCTCGAGCACGCGGGGCGGCAGATAGGGCGCGGTGATGTTCATCAGCCGGTAGTTGGGCCCTTCTGGTTTCCAGGTGGCGACGGCGAAGGCTCCGCCAGGTTTCAGGACACGCGTCATCTCGTAGGCGACGGCGTCGTGACGCGGGGCGAACATGCAGCCGAATGTGGAGATGACGGCGTCGAAGCTGGCATCGGGATAGGGTAGATGCTCGGCGTCCGCCGTCTCGAACGTTACCCGGTCCGCGACGCCTTCGCGATCGGCAATCAGGCGGGCAGTGGCGAGCAGGTCCGGCGCGATGTCCCCACCAAACACCGTCGCCCCCAGCTTGGCAGCGGCGATGGCGGCCACTCCGGTGCCGGTCGCAACATCAAGCACCCGCATACCTTCGCCAATCCCGGCAAAATCCAGCAGATGATCGACAGCGGGCTTGAGACCGTGTGCCATCTCTTCATAGCCTGCGCCGGTGATGTTCCAGGCGTCGCGCATTGACGCCTTCAGACCGGCAACCTCGTCGTCGGATCGTTCGAATTTGGGTCGGGTCGTCACGATCGGCTCCTCTAGCTCAATCCATGTGCGTCGATTTGCGCCTGGAAAATAGCGGCTCGCTGTGCGGTGGTTACCACAAAGCGGATGCGTGTAATGCCAGTCTGCGCCGCGAGATAGCTTGCAATCGTCAAGCACATCGCGTCGGCGCAATCCTCTTGCTCGAGCGCGCCGATCCCGGTTCCAAGCGCCGGAAAGACTACGCTGATCAGGCCATGCTCGTCGCAAAGCTCCAGAGACCGGCGAGTCGCCGCGGAAACAGTCTCCTTTGAGGCGTAAATCTGGGTGCGGTCGGTGAATCCCATGGCGGCGGCATGGATCAGTGCTTTGGTGGGTGGAGTCATCTGACCGGAACTCGTCAAGA
>JACCZH010000432.1 GCA_013696045.1 Chloroflexia bacterium | reverse complement strand
CACTATAGCCGTTAGCGACGGACAACCACTGTAGGCTATTCCCATCCGAAACTGTCGAACCAGACGCTGCGACGGTGATTCTCTATGGCTCGTCTTACGTAGGGCACGACATTCTCAGGCAGGTCGTCAATCTCAAACCACGCCAGGTCATCACATTTGTCGGGCTCGCAGTTGCGGAGTTCACCTTGCCATGAGCTAGCCGCAAGAAAGAAGTCGACGCGCTCATCGTTGGCCAGCCGGTGCATGACGCCTATGACTTCGAGGTCGGCAGGAGCGATTTCGATTCCAGCCTCTTCCGCGGCTTCGCGAATCATGGCCACCTTGATCTCTTCCCGGCCGTCGAGGTGGCCGGCGATGACGCTGTATTGCCCGTCGGCGTAGCCCGTGTTGTAGCGCCGCGACAGCAGGATGTTTCCTTCATGGAGCAGGAAGAGATGCACAGCGACGATCAGCGTGAAGCGTTCCGGACGCGTGGTGTCGCTCAAGAAACTGTCGGAGCGAGCATCGAGAGCGCCGTATCAACAGCAATCCCGCGATAGGTCTCGACGACTGCGCCGTCTTTCATCAGCCTCTTGCGTGTCTCACGGATCGCGCTGGCTGCCTCATCGTAGATCTCTGCTGACCGGTCGAGCACAGCCTCGACGTACGATTCCGTCACCGCATTGCCTCTGACAGTGACGTCGCCCTCTCGCGCCTGCCCCGACGCGGAATAGGCTAACGCAGTACGAATCTGAACGCTCGCCAGTGTCTCGCGGCGGAACTCATGCTCTCCCGGAGCAACATCCTCCACGAGCAGCCGGGTAATCGCGCGGTCGTTGATTGCCCGCAGCAGCTCTTCGGGGTCGTCCGGCACGACGACCTCCTTGTGGCACGGCCAGATATCGAGCATGCCGTGATCGCCATGCGACTGGCCCACGTGGAAGATGTAGTAATCCGGGTAGACAAAGAAATCACTACCGCGCTCGCGCTGTATGTCATAGAAGGCAGTGATCGTCGCCAGGATAAGCGCGCTCGCCCCGAGCGCGCCTCCTGGCTGACGGACGACAATTCCAAGCCGGTCGCGAGCGTCAAAATCGGGAAACACGTCGGCAAACGTGCCTTCCTGACCATCGACGGTCAGCGTGAACGATGAACTGGTGAGCTCTCTAGCAGTGTGCATAGATTATGTCACTCAGCCGCCGCTCGGGCCCAGGGTCGTGCCCGGCTCGGTCATGCTGCTCGGATCGAGCAACTGGTCCAGCTCGTCGTCGCTGAGCTCGGTCATCTCGCGGGCGGTCTCGCGGATAGTACGACCCGACTTTGCGGCGGCCTTCGCGATGTCGGCGGCTGCGTCGTAACCGATCCTCGGTGCCAGAGCGGTGCCGATAGCCAGCCCCTTCTCAACCATCGCCGGACCCTGCTCGGTGGCCTGCAAGCCCTCGATGGCCTGGGTGGCGAAGTTGTCGGCCGAGGTCCCCAGCAGCGAGATCGACTGCAACAGGTTGTAGGCGGCTACCGGCATCATGACATTCAACTCGAAGTTACCGGACGCCCCGGCGATATTGATCGTGACATCATTGCCGATGACCTGGGCAGAGACCATCGCGACCGATTCGGCGATGACCGGGTTCACCTTACCCGGCATGATCGACGAGCCGGGCTGGACGGCCGGCAGATCGATTTCGCCAAGCCCCGCTCGCGGACCGGAGCCGAGCCAGCGAATGTCATTGGCGATCTTCATCAGGCTGACAGCGATCGTCTTCAGCGCGCCACTGGCGGCCACGACGCCATCCAGCGTGCTCTGCGCCTGGAAGTGGTTCGACGTCTCGACGACATCAAAACCGTTCTGCTCGCTCAGGATGGCGCAGACTTTCTGGGAAAACTCGGCGTGCGTGTTGATGCCCGTGCCGACAGCCGTGCCGCCCAGGGCAACCTCGCGCAGCTCGCCAATAGCGCCGTCAAGCCGGCGGATGCCGCGTTGAATCTGACCTGCGTACCCCTGAAATTCCTGCCCCAGCCGGATCGGCGTCGCGTCCTGCAGGTGAGTGCGGCCAGTCTTGACGATCGGCATGAACTCCTCGGCTTTGTCACGCAGCGCGTGCTCCAGCCGGCCGAGCGCGGGCTGCAGATCCTCGTGAATCGTCATAAGCGCCGCCAGGTGAATCGCGGTTGGGATGACGTCGTTGCTGGATTGGCCCATGTTGACGTGGTCATTTTTGTGAACCGGGCTGGAATCGCCGCGCTGACCGCCCATCCACTCGTTAGCACGTGAGGCGATGACCTCGTTCGCGTTCATGTTGGTCGATGTGCCGGAGCCGGTCTGGAAGATATCCAGCACGAACTCGGCGTCGAGCGCGCCGTCGGCGACTTCTTTGGCCGCCGAGACAATCGCGTCTCCGACGGACTCATCCAGCAGTCCGAGCTGCATGTTCGCCTCAGCCGCGGCGCCCTTGATCTGGCCAATGGCTTTGATGAAGGGACGCGGGAAACGCAGATCGCTAATGGGGAAATTCTGCTGGGCCCGCATCGTTTGCACGCCATAGTAGGCGCTTATCGGCACTTTCAACTCGCCGAGCGAGTCACGCTCGACCCGCGTGCCTCCTTGGTCGCCCTGGGTAATCAGTGTTGAACGGTCCGCCGTCATCCTGTGCTCCCGATCTTTTCGTCCGTATGTCTACCGTCAAGTGACGTGGTAAAACTCAACTCGTACGCCAGTCTAACCGATCATCTCTAAGGGTAGGTATTTCCATTTTTCAGCCAGACACCCCACTCGTCGACCTTCACAGCCACATTTTACCCGGCGTTGACGACGGCGCTCGCAACGAAGATCAGGCACTCGACATGCTGCGGGCCGCCGAGGCCGATGGCATCGAGATCATCGCGGCCACGCCCCACGCCCACCACGTGAACGCGGCACGCATCCTTGAAGGCGTTGCGCGGCTAAACGAGCTTGCGGCCGACGCCGGGCTGACGATCGAGATCGTGCCCGGCCACGAAGCCCGGCTCGCGCCGGACCTGGTTGACCGCTACGGACGCCAGGATCTGATCCCGATCAACCACACGTCGTACCAGCTCGTCGAGCTGCATCTGTTTGAGGAGTGGCCAAAGGATCTGGTGGAGAAGTCGATCGGACGCATTCAGGCAATCGGGCTCACGCCACTACTCGCCCACCCCGAGCGCTACCCGGTCATCCAGCGCGACCCCGGCTGGGTGGAGCGGTTGATCGAGCGCGGGATCCTGATGCAGATCAACTCCCACTCACTCACCGGCTACCAC